>JBILAW010000076.1:0-8559 GCA_044354025.1 Sediminibacterium sp. | reverse complement strand
TACATCTTAAAAACATACCTTTGCCGCATCTATTTAGATTAATTGAAAAAGCATGAAAACGGACAAAAATACGGTCATTGGGTTTGTATTATTAGCAGGTTTATTCTTTGTTTACTTTTGGTATACCTTTAAGCAGCAAAACGAAATTGCAGCCTACAAGCAAAAATTCGATGATTCTGTTGCTATGGTGAAAGCCAATGCCGAAAAGGCAGCAGCATTGAATGCGGTTCAAATAATTGATTCAACTAAAAAAGATGCAACTGGTATGGCAGTTGTTGCAGATACTTTAAAAGAGCAGATTGCTATTTTAGAGAACGATTTAATTAAAGTTGAATTTACCAATAAAGGAGGTCAAGTAGCAAGTGTTACTTTGAAGAAATACAAAAATTCAAAAAAGGAATTGGTACAATTGGGAGATAGCAGCTCATTGTCCTATGCCGTGAATGCAGGTAACAATCAAACAGTACAAATTAACCAAGTTATATTTCCTGTATCCAATGTATCCACCGATCAGAATGGGGCTCAAAAAATAGAATATGCTTGGACCGCTCCAAATGGTAAAACAATCAAGCACCAATTTACTTTAGCAAAAGGAAAATACAATGTGGATTGGAATATCATTATGGATGGCGCAGATCAATTGTTGACGAATAATCAATTGAATGTTTTGTGGGATGTGCATTCTTATGGACAAGAAAAGACAACGACTTATGAGCGTCAAATGTCCAATATTTGTTTTGCAGAAGGCAATGAGTTTGATTATATTTCTAGCAACACCAATAAAGTTTTCGAAAAACCTGTTCAATGGGTTGGACTAGTTCAACAATTTTTTACAACGACAGTGCTTTATAAGGATGGATTTAATTCAGGTAAAATTGACTGGCAACGTAAGACAGATAGCAGCAATGGACTTGCTACTTTGCAAGCTCAGTTCCAAACTAAATTGACTGGTGCCAATGCTACGATGCCACTCTCGCTTTATTATGGTCCGAATGATTTTGAAATCTTAAAATCACAGGCGCCAGAGATGGAGCAAATTGTGAATTTGGGAAGAGACTTATATTCATTTGTACGCCCTATCAACAAATACATCATTATGCCAGTGTTTGATTTCTTTGCTGGCTTTGTTCAAAATTATGGATGGGTTGTATTTTTATTAACCATCTTCATTCGTTTGGTAACTTCGCCTTTGACTTACTCTAGTTTCTTGAGTACAGCTAAGATGAAAGTATTGAAGCCTGAATTAGATGAGATTAAGAAAAAGACAGGGGACGATCAACAAGCTTTTGCAATGGAGCAAATGAAGTTGTTTAGAGAAGCAGGTGTGAATCCTTTAGGTGGATGTATTCCTGCTTTATTGCAAATCCCGATCTTCTTTGCACTTTATAGTTTCTTTAATTCCAATATCGCTTTAAGGGGACAGTCCTTTTTATGGAGCCAAGACTTGTCTAGTTATGATTCTATCTACACCCTTCCATTTAGTATTCCATTAGGTTTTGGAAGCCATATTAGTTTGTTTACATTAACAGCAGTATTGACCACGTTTATCTCGTCTATCTACAATATGTCGATGACACCTACGCAAGATAATCCTGCATTAAAGTACATGCCTTATATCTTCCCTTTCATGCTATTGTTTATCTTCAATAGTTTACCTTCTGCATTAACTTGGTATTATACCGTTTCCAATATTGTGACTTTATTATTACAATTGTTAATTCAAAAAGTCATCATCGATCACGATAAAATTTTGGCTACAATAGAGGTAAAGAGAAAGACGCCAAAGAAAAAAAGTAATTGGCAGGAGAAATATGAACAAATGATGGAGTCGCAAAAAAAAGTACAAGCCCTAAAAGACAAAACTAAAAAATAAAATCCCCTAAAGAGGCCTAATTCAAGATGGGGGTCTCTTTTACATTAATGTTTATTGAATATGCTACGATTATCCCCCTTAATTGTGTGCTTTCTGAGTTGTCTCGTCTTTCAATCATACGCGCAAACTAAAGTTGTAGGTGAATGTGCCGTCACCTATGACATTCATCAAATATCGAAAACTGGTGACACAAGCTTGATTGGTCAAAAACAAATTTTTATAAAGGGGAATAGTTGTAAAACAATTTTAAAGACGCCTCAACTAACCCAGACCCTGATATTCAATACGCAACAGGACACAGCCATCATTTTAAAAGAGATAGGCTTGAATAAATTGCTTCAGTATATTTTATATACTTCCATCAATCCTGTTAATTTGGTAGCGGCTAAAAAAAATGACGCTATAAGTAACATTTTAAATTATCCATGTGCGTCCATCACATTGTCTTGGGCAAATGGAACTTCAATGGAAGTAACTTATACAACTGCTATTTTACCCACGGTGACAGTATACGAACATGCATTTAAAGAAATACCAGGCTTGGTATTGAATTATCAATTGACGACAAAAGAGGGGAATCGAATTTTGTACAGCGCAACAAAAGTTGACTTAAGTCCAATTACATTGAATGTATTTGAAGTCAATAAAAATAACTACCAACAAATTAATTAGGGATGTTGTGGACTTGGTGTCTTGAACCTAGGTAAAATTACTTTGTGACGATAAGGGATCACATAAGTGATATTTCCTTTATTGTATTTAAGATAATTTGATTGTCCCAAACCAGAAGTCACAGTTGTTGAAACTGATAGGCCTTTATAAAGTAGGCTGGATTTTAAATCACGAAATGTGCTTGCTTTATGACTTAAGCTACTCAAGTTTTTTAAACTATATTTTTCGGTGACTTTTTTTGACTCAGTCGTTCCAGTTACAATTGTAGATGCATGTACAGAAGTGGATACGACTGTAATGAATACTAAAGAGGTTAATATGGTTTGTAGGATACGCACGGTTATTACGAAGATAAAACATTATGCCATTCCGGCATAAATATTTTTTTAACGATATATTGGGTCAACTGTGAACAATAAATTGGCTCAAATTAAGGCTGAACACGTACATTTAATAAATCAATGAAATGCTACAAATTAGACCTATTTAATTGATTTTCAGTGATTTATTAAACATATGTAAAAAGATACCATGTTCAATCATCAGTTTGAAGACGAAAATGGAGATATAAAGCACCTTCTTATATAGAAGAGGATGATTTCGAAAAGATTATTGCCCACTTAGATGAAAAAGATGCGATTGTTGAAGCGATTGAAGCTGCAGATATCGCATTGTCTCAATTTCCATCTTCCGCATTGCTGATGATTAAAAAAGCAGATTTATTATTGGCTACCAGAAAATATACCGAAGCATTGGCATTGTTGAATACAGCCGCTTTGTATGACCATCAAGACATGAATTTGTTCATTCTTAAAACGGATGCTTATTTGGCTTTGGATCAACCCGAAGAAGCGATTGTTTTATTGAAAGAGGCATTGCATTTATTTGAAGGTGCAGAAAGAACAGAATTACTTTTTGAATTAGCAGATGTCTATGATGACCACGAAGCCTTTGATAAAGTATTTGATTGTTTACAATTGATTTTAGAAGAAGAGCCAACCAATGAGGAAGCTTTGTATAAAATTTGTTTTTGGACAGATTTTACAGGGCGAAATGAAGAAAGTATTGTACTGCATCAAAAGATGATTGACGAACAGCCCTACAATGCGCTCGCATGGTTCAATCTTGCTGCAGCATACCAAGGTATAAAACTATACGAGAAAGCAATAGATGCGTATCAGTTTGCAATCGTCATTGATGAAAAGTTTGATTATGCGTATCGCAATATGGGAGATGCGTATCTAAGAACTAGAAAATACAAAGAAGCCATTGAGGCATTGGAGAAAGTACTAGAACTATCAAGGCCTGAGGATGTCATTTATGAAGCCATTGGGCATTGTTACCATCGATTAAAAAACTTTGCGCAAGCAAGGTTTCATTATAAAAAAGCGGCCCACTTAAATCCCCAAGATAGCAGGCTCTATCAAAAAATTGCTTCTACTTATATGTTAGAATCAAAATGGCAAATGGCGATCAAACAAATCGAACATGCCATTAGAATTAACAAGCATATCAATGAGTATTATATCATGATGGGGGAGTGTTATATGTACTTAGACCAATACAAAGAAGCAGCAACCTATTTTGGCATCGTGGTAAAACATAAGCCAAAGCAAATTGCAGGATGGGAAAGTTTTATCAAATGTTTAATTGCCAATCATCAATACGATGCTGCTTTAGAGCAAACAGAATTGGCCTACATGTCCACACAGGGTAAAGTTATTTTTGTATACTACCGAAGTGCGATCTTATTTATGATGAAAAAGCGAAAGGAAGGATTGCTGCAATTAGAGATGGCTTTGTCTAAATCGGGTAAATGGTTGAATAAGCTCATTAAATTTTATCCTGAACTGATTCAAGATCCTAAAGTGGTGGAATTAATCAGTCAATACAAGAAGCTTAGATAAACTGAATATTTTAAATTATCTTTGCAAAAATAGCAATATGATGAATTTTAGTTTAACACAAATACCAGAAAGAACAAAACAGCCTAGACAAAACGGATTAACAATGGTCATGGATAAAGGCCTTAGTTTTAGAGATGCGGAGAATTTTATCAGTGTTGCCGCACCTCATACTGATATTGTTAAATTAGGGTTTGGTACTTCTTTTGTGACACCGAATTTGAGAGCAAAAATTGAATTGTACCAACAGCATCATATTCCAGTTTATTTTGGAGGTACTTTGTTCGAAGCTTTTGTTATTAGAAATCAGTTCGATGATTACATAGCAATGTGTAAAGACTATAAGATTGATGTAATTGAAGTAAGTGATGGTTCAATTGAAATTCCACATACAGAGAAATGTGGTTACATTGAAAAAATAGCAAAATTTGCAAAAGTATTTAGTGAAGTTGGAAGTAAAGATGCCGCACATATTATCCCTCCTTACAAATGGATTGAATTAATGAGTGCGGAGTTAAGTGCTGGCGCTTCTTATGTCATTGCAGAAGCTAGAGAAGCTGGAAACGTTGGTATCTATAGAGGTTCAGGAGAGGTGAGGGAAGGGCTTGTGCAAGAGATACTTACTAAAATACCTGCTGAAAAAATTCTTTGGGAAGCACCACAAAAAGCGCAGCAATTATATTTCCTTGAATTAATTGGTTGCAATGTGAACCTAGGTAATATTGCACCATCAGAAGTGATTCCATTAGAAGCAATGCGTATTGGCCTTCGTGGAGATACTTTTGATTTATATTTAAATAAATAAATGTGCGCCAGTTTGGATTAATTGGATTTCCATTATCGCATTCTTTTTCAAAAGGATATTTTGCCAATCATTTTTTGACCGAAAAGATATTGGATGCACAGTATGAAAACTTTCCAATTGAATCCATCGATTTATTTACAAGTTTATGGGAGCACAATCCATCTTTACAAGGATTGAATGTCACCATCCCGTATAAAAAATTAGTGATTCCTTTTTTACAACATCCTTCATCGGTGGTACAATCCATTCAAGCTTGTAATTGTATCCAACTGCACGAAGGTGCTTTATACGGCTACAATACAGATGTGATTGGCTTTGAACAATCTTTATTGCCCTACTTAAAACCCCATCATCAAAAAGCACTCATATTTGGAACGGGCGGCGCTGCTGCTGCAGTAGAATGGGTGCTTAAAAAATTAGGCATCGAATATCAATTGGTTTCTAGAACTGCAAAAGAAGGCGCTATGACTTATGCATCTTTAAGTCCCGAAGTCATTGCAGCACATACATTACTCATTCAAACAAGTCCTGTTGGCATGTTTCCAAATGTAGATGAAGCACCTAATTTACCTTATGAGGCAATCACTTCAAAGCATCATCTGTATGATTTGGTGTACAATCCTGCAATAACCAAATTTCTAGCAAGAGGTGCAGCACAAGGTGCGACCACGCAGAATGGTCTAGAAATGTTACACCTGCAAGCAGATGCGAGTTGGGAGATTTGGAATAGCGAGACGCCATTCCATCAATAATATTATAAAGTACCTAAGAATTCAAATAATTGCGTCACGGCTTTCTTTCTATGACTAAATTGATTCTTTTCTTCCATCGTCATGTTGGCAAAGCTTTTAGAAGCGCCATCAGGTACAAAAATTGGGTCATAGCCAAATCCATTTTCACCCTGCATGGTCGTTAAGATTTGTCCTTTGCAAATACCTTCAAAATAATAGGTTTGATTTTTCCAGATCAAACAAATGACTGTTCTAAACTGCGCTGTCCTATTTTCAATGCCAGTCATTTTGTTTAAAACAAGGTCGATATTCGCTTGCGCATTGCTATTTTCTCCCGCAAATCTTGCACTTTTAACGCCAGGGGCACCGCCTAAAGCAGCAATTTCTAATCCCGTGTCTTCACTAAAACAGTCTTGATTGGTCAATTTAAAAATGGTCATGGCCTTCTCTTGCGCGTTGGCTTCCAATTGATCATGCGGCTCTGGAATCTCAATTTCAATGCCAGCTTCCTTGAGTGGAATAATCTCAAAATTGTTTCCAACTAAGGATTGAATTTCGGCCACTTTATTTCGATTGTTTGTAGCAAAAATGAGTGTATGCATTTTAATTAAAAATTAGATTTATAATTTAAAAATTAATTTTAATGCGGTCCATAATTTTGTTTTTTCAATTTTAGAAGCTTGATCAATTCCTTGCATTTGTGCTAAATTATTACTGAATAATAATTGGGTTTCACCAAGTAAAATTGGCGTATATAATTTAGTAGGTAATTTAATTTTTAATTGTGTAGCATTGATATCAAAAACCAATACAAAATCAGAAGGCACTTCTGTTAAAATTTGATGCAATGAAAAGTTTTTATTTGCAAGATTAATTAAGGCAATATCAGCAATGGTTAATTTGCACGCATTTAAAATAGACGTTAATAAATCAAAGTCTCTTTCATTTAAATGCACTGCATTGATATCTTGCACTAAAACAAGGATCTTTTTTTGGTGTTCCCCAAGAAATTTAACAGGACCAATGGGGGTAGCATCTTCGCTGATACTGTCAATTTCTGTACTAGCTGGAATCTTGGGCTGTACTTTTTTATCCACATTTACCAACGCGGTACCTAGCACTAAACTTTCTTTGTACAGGTGCACTAATACGCTATTTGGCAGCTTGTTTTTTACTTCTTTCATAGGATTTGGATACCGAAAATTAACTGAATTGATTGGTTTGAAAAAATAACAATTGTATGTCTTTATTTTTTTGTGTTTCTTTGTGCTTGATTTTGCATTAAAAACGACTAAATATGAGTGTACACAATATCCCATTTATCGAAATGCCAAAAGAGCAATTAAGGCAGTTAGATGCTAAAAATTTCTACTTTGGAAAGAGCTTCACCAACTATATGTTGGAAGCAGATTATATCAATGGCGAATGGACAAATGCAGTCATCAAAAAATTCGAACCATTACAATTAGATCCATCTTCTGCAGTATTGCATTATGGTCAATCCATATTTGAAGGCATTAAAGCCTATAAGAGCGCAACAGATCAGGTGGTTATTTTTAGACCTCAAGAAAATTACAAACGATTTAATACCTCTGCAGAAAGAATGCAAATGCCAACAGTGCCTGAATGGTTATTCATGGATGGCATGAAGCAATTAATAAAAATTGAACAAGATTGGATTCCAAAAGAAGCAGATCATTCTTTATACATTCGACCTTTCATGATTGCAACAGATCCATTCATTGGGGTACGTCCATCGGCATTGTATAAGTTCATGATTATTCTAGGCCCTGCTGGTCCATACAATGTTGAAGCAATGAAGATTTTAATTGAAAAAAATTATACTAGAGCGACACCAGGTGGTGTAGGTTTTGCAAAAAATGGCGGTAATTATGGCGCAAGTTTGTACCCAGTTGTTTTAGCACAACAAAAAGGGTATGATCAAGTTTTATGGACAGATGCAGTGGAACATAAATATGTAGAAGAAGTGGGGATGATGAATGTGATGTTTGTGATTGATGGAAAAGTGATTACCCCAAGCTTGGAAAGAGGCACGGTGTTGAAAGGGGTGACAAGAGACAGTGCAATAACCTTGTTAAGGGATATGGGGTATACGGTAGAGGAGCGTAACCTTTCAATAGAAGAAATTGTTGCTGCACACAAATCGGGTAAGTTAGAAGAGGTATTTGGGGTGGGTACAGCGGCTGTTGTCTCCTTTATCTCCACCTTAGCAGATGGAGATTACGTGATGGATTTTGACTTAACGAAGTCAGAGGTCGCGCCAAAGCTTAAAAAGAAGCTAAATGATATCCGCACAGGGCTAGAAGCAGATGCGCATGGGTGGCTGGTGAAAATATAGTTAAATGACTGTCAATCAGTTAGTTAACTATCAAAAACAAAGACAATCGTACGGTAAAAGGGTCTAATTGCTTTATTTTTTAAAAAATAGCAAATAACATTTTGGTAATTCGTTTACAGACATTACCTTTGCCGTCCGAATTTTTTATAAACCAAAATTGAACTAAACAGCATAATTAATGCCTACTATTCAACAATTAGTGAGAAAAGGCCGTG
>JBILAW010000074.1:0-8835 GCA_044354025.1 Sediminibacterium sp. | reverse complement strand
TTTGGGTTCCATTTTTTGGCCAATTAACACCATTTGTAAAAGGACCAGAAAAAGGGGCCAAGCTCAATAATACCGCACAGGTTTTTGTTCATTTTTACAGCACAAAAAGAGGATATTACCACTCACAATATGAGGTTATGACCACCGCCCCAAATTATTTTAAAGACGGGCAATTGACTGCGCTTTTTGTTAAAATATTAGAGGATAAAATAAAACAACATCCTGCCAATTATTTATGGAGTCATCGTAGATGGCGTTATCCTTATGACGCAGCCACCTATGGACATTTAGTAGTGGACTAATCAATAGCTGAATTAAGATCTGAATTCAGAAAAATTTGAACTTGAATCAGATACGTTATTGATACTCTTAGTCTTCAGAAAGATTCTTTTTTGGAGAAGGAACAATCTTGAATTTATTTTTCAAAAATTCTACCGCATCCCATCCGTCTTGAACAATTCTAATATTGTGGATGCCTTGTTTTTTTAATACGGAGGCTGCAAGCAATAACTGTTTACCTAAATCGTCTATGATATAAATATTAAAATGTTCGTCTAGTTCTGACATTGCTCCAGGATCACCAAATTCAATTAAGGGAAGATGGATGGAGTCTTTGATATGGCCTTTATCATAGACTTCTTCGGCACGAATGTCTAAAATCATTAAGTATTCATCAAATGGGATGTCCATTGCTAGTTCATCGACTTCCACTTCAATGATTAAATCAATTTTTTGATCTGCATCGGACCATGTTGAAAAACCTCCTTGTAAATAACCTTTCACTTGGGTGTATCCTAAAAGTTCAAAACGTTTTATTAGAATTTCCTCAGTGCCTTGGGTGCACACTAAAACAATGGGGCAATCTTGCTCAATTATTTTAAGGGCATTTAAAGTTTTTATTTCATCTAAAGCTATATGGATTGATCCAGGAATATAACCCTGTAAAAATTCAGCATCCAATCTGGTATCAATGATTTGAATCGAATCGTCTTTAGATAATTGTAAAAATTGAGCTAAGCTTAACTCCATATTATCCAACTAATTGTTCTACAAATTGATTCACTTGTTCAAGACGATTATAGTCCACCATATAAAAAATAAACTTTCCTTCGCGGACAGTTACCACGATACCGGCTCTTCTTAAAATGGCTAAATGTTGTGAGGCAACGGACTGTTCTAGTCTAAGTTTTACATAGATCTCTGTGACCGTCATTTTTTGATGCTCGTCAATTAATTTTAAAATTTGTTGACGAAGTTTGTGGTTCAATGCTCTTAAAATCATAGCAGCTTTTTTGCTATGGATTAAATCCACTTTTAATGGTGTGGCGCCATTGTCTAATTGTAGCAAGGATAATGATTGATTCATGACAAATTACATATTGGGGGTTATGAATTTTTTACAATGTAAAGTTAATGAATATTTAATACATAATTATTTAATATATAAGTGTTTAATAGTAGGTATTATTTACTTGGGATTATGTAAACATCCTTAAGGTAATTTGGGCCAACATAAGCCAAATCCTCAAATTGGGCTGCGTTCAATTTTGTGATTGCCATATCTAGTAGTACTTGGCTTGTATAATGTCCCTCTAGGTAACTTACTTTATGTGGTGCTGTGAAATCTATTGTTTTTGCAAGTCCATTGCCAATGCAAAGGGTTGGCTGATGGATAAGACTGTTCCATTTTGCTTGATCAAGCAGCATGGCTTGTTCTTGTAGGATTGGGTTACAGGATGGGTCATAGATCGCGCCAAATACTTCCATTCTTCTTGCATCGATCATTGCAAAAACCTGGAATGGGGGCTCCATTGTATTGGGCGCTAGTTGAATGGCAGCAGATGCCAAAGCACTCAAGGTGGATAAGCCTATTAATGGCTTTTGTAAGGAGTAGGCAATGCCTTTTGCAGTGGCTAATCCAACCCTTAATCCGGTATAACTTCCTGGTCCTAAAGTCACAGCGATCGCATCTAGCTCACCGATTGCCATTTGTTGTTCGGCTAATACTTTGGCAATAGCGACTTGAATAAAGCTGGCGTGACTATGGGTCTCCTTATTGGTAAGCTCAGCAACGATCTTCCCATCCTTGCTTAAAGCAACAATGGCTTCTTCCAAAGCGGTATCTATAATTAATAAATTAGCCAAATCATAAAATTGTATTGCAAAAATAGGCTGGATTTGCTCAAAAAAATAGAAATTGCAATTCTAAATTCAATCTATGCCTAAACAAATCATTCAAACTAACAAAGTACCTGCACCTATTGGTCCATATAGTCAAGCTGTAATTGCCAACGGATTTTTATTTGCTAGTGGTCAAATTGCTTATAATCCAGCAACTGGTGAGCTGGTTTTATCTTCGATTGAAGCTGAAACAACACAAGTGATGGAGAATATTAAAGCCATATTAGATGAGGCTAAAATTAATTTTGATCATATTGTCAAGACCAGTATTTTTTTAAGTAGTATGGATTTATTTGCTGCGGTGAACCAAGTATATGGTAGTTATTTCAATGCTGATTTTCCTGCACGTGAAACCGTTGCGGTGAAAGGATTACCAAGAAATGTCAATGTTGAAATTAGTATTACAGCTATCATTCATTAATTTTAAAGTATGCGCATTATTTTATTTTTTGGCTTGGTCCTTTTTTCTGGACAATTGATTGGACAGGTTTGGTCTAAATATGACAGCACCATGAAAATTGGCAAATCTGGATACCGAATTTCATGTTTAAATAGATCCTCGGAGAAAAATGTATTGAACATCAGACCCATCGGATTTAAGTCTGAATCTAGAGAAGCATCTATAGAACTAAAGGCTAGAGTGCTTGGTGCTGAAATAGATGATTTAAACAATGATGGATTTCCTGATTTGATTATTTTTATTGAGGACGCTGCAGGTAAAAAAAGTATTTTTCCAATTTGTTCTCAAGACAACGAAAGAATTGCGCCCATTTTATTTCCTGATTTATTAAATGATATGGAATTGAGTAAGGGATACAGAGGCAAGGATGAGTACAAGCTCGTAGAAGGGGTTTTATTTAGAAAGTTTCCTGTTTATCCTGCAGATACGACGATTAAAGAGCCAACCAATAAAATTAGACAGTTGATGTATCGAGTGGTGCAAGGGGAACGTGACTCATGGAAGTTTAAAATGTTTAAACAATTTGATTTAACTGCAAACTAGTAGCCAGCGCTAATCAGTATTTTACCTACTGCTTTTTCATTTCCCATATCATCTCGAGCAAATATTAAGTAAATGCCAGAAGCCACTTTTTGCTGATATTGGTCTCTACCATTCCATACTGCTTGACCTCCAAGCGCTCTTGTTTGCATCATGAGTTGCCCATTGATATCTGTAATTTTTACTAAAGCATTGTCGACTAAGTTTTTAATGGTAATTGGCCCATTGTAATTGGGTGCGATAGGATTGGGATAAATTTTGATGGCTGATTGTGACTTTGAACTTTCGGTGGCGTCTGATTTAAAACTTATGATTTCGTTTTTAGTAAAGAAAAACACATCACCGTCAGTTGGTTCAATGCCAATAGACAAGACGGTATTGTCTGGAAGGGGACTATTTTCAGTTGTGAAATGTTGTAACACTTCAGTGCCATCTTTGCTAATCAACCAAACACCATTATTGGTGCCTATCCATTTTCTATTCGCTCCATCTATACTGATAGAATGAATGGTTTCTCTTTGAAATAAATAGCCATTGAATCCATTGCCTTGGACAATCGGCAAATAGGCATCGCAGGCTTCATTAATCGTATTACATTGAAAAATGGCAATGCCATTGTCTGTTCCAACCCATATGCTTCCATCCCTATCTTCTGCGATGGCTGTGACTTCCATGCTTGGCAAATTACCCGATCCTTTACCTGTATTCAATTGTCTCCAAATGGCTTGGTTATTTTGTTTTTGAAACAATACAATACCTTGTTGTTTAGGTCCAATAATCCAACTCAAATCATTTTTATCTACTAATATTTTTTTCAAATTAGTACTAGAAAAACCTGTTTGCATGGGATAGCTATTCCATTTTCCGCTTTCTTTTGAAAGGATACCAAATCCTTCTTTCAAAAGCACAATTTGACCATCTGTTTTTTGTTGAATTGATTTGATTGTGCCAATGGATGTATTTGGTAATATTTGTTCTATGGCTTTCTTGTTTGGATCATAATGTATTAATTGGTTGCCCATGCCCATCCACCAACTTTGATCAATTGGGTCTATGGACACTGCCTCGACATAATTGATATTTAAATTTTGAATTTGGGTTAAATTAGACCAGCCTTTTTCATTCAAGCTCGATATCCCAATTTTACTTGCCCCATAACTCATCAATATTTGCCGATTTGAAAATGCATTACTTCCAAATGCATTACTTAAAGGTCCTCCTAAAGCAGTCCACTTTGATTGCTCATTTTTTTCATAGAGTCCTTTTCCAAAGTCCGCTACCCAAATCGTATTGCCTTCTTTAAGTACCCCAACAGGTTGAATCAATATATTAGAATCAATCAGTACTGTATTGGTTTGATTACTATTGAATTGGATCAATGCGCCTTTTTTCTGATAAGTGATAACTGCTAAAATTCGATCTTCGTCAACAGCGATGGTCTCAATAGCACCTGTATTGATTTGATAGCTTGCAATATTGCTTTGGTATGGATAAATTTTTTGCTGGTTGTTGAAATAGAGTTGATTTTTAAATACAAACATATTTTTTATACCAGAGATACCCATTGTATTTTCTTGACTCCAATTGTTATTTTGTCCCAATATTGTGGACCAAATCCCATTCTCAGTGAGTGCTAATAATTTATTTTGATAGGGTATAGTTTGAAGGACTTTTACTGACTGACGATTGTTATTTGGAAAGATGGTGGACTTGATTTCTTTTTTTAATAAGTCAATAATAACGATTCCAAAATTACAAGATAAGTATGCGTTATTATTGAATACAAGGAGGTCGTTGATTTTTTTATCGGAGTATAAATTAGTTAATTGAATATCGTCAATCAAGGTGACTTGATCTCCTTTTACAATATCTATTTGGCTATTTTTATACGCAATTACAAGTTGATTTTCAATTGGGTGCCATGCAATTTTATGAATCCCAGTGGCATGTAATCCAGTGGTCGTGTTAAGGTAGTTGGTCTGTTTATTGGCATCTATTTGAATAATTTGGTTCGCTGCGGCAACATAAATTTGATCTCCTTTTACAATTTGTTGGATCGACTCGTTTGAGAAATGTGCACGCCATGAACCAATTGGGCCTAATTGCAATTGTGCATCTATTGGCTTAGCTAAACCAATAGATCCTATTAAAATATAAACCCATTTTTGCATCTTATTTTTTTATCGCTTGATAAATTTGTTCTTGAATTTTCGCTCTCAAATTAAGTGTACTAAATGCTTTATTGTCTCTTGTTGGATAGACTCTGTTTGAAAGAAAAATATACAATAGTTGATTGTCTGGGTCTGCCCAAACACATGTTCCAGTAAATCCTGTGTGACCAAAGACGGATGCTGGGGCACTCAAACTTGGATAAGGATCTTTTGAACTGGCATTGTCTTTAGCAGTTTTATCAAATCCAAGTCCTCTTCTGCTTGTAGCAGATTGGTAACTTGTAAACAATGCTATGGTGGATGGTTTTAAATAGGTTTGACCATCCCATTGTCCTCCATTCAATAACATCATATATAATTTTGCTAAATCAGTGGCATTGCTAAATAATCCTGCATGTCCAGCGATACCACCCATAGTGGAAGCACCTTCGTCATGCACCGAACCTTGAATGAGTTCTTTTCTAAAATACTTGTCTAATTCTGATGCAGCGATATTTGATTTGTCTGCTCTGTCTAGTGGTAAAAAACCTGTACTACTCATTTGCATTGGTCCATAGAAAGTTTTTGTACAATAATCCTGTAGACTCATCCCAGTCACTTGTTCTACAATATTGCCTAGAAAAATAAAATCATTATCACTATAAATGTATTTACCTGGAGTCGATACTGGGCTGTTTAATATTTTCAATCGAATACTATCCATCCAGTTATTGGCAAGGAATTTTCCTGGACTGACCATCATTTGGTGCGTAGCGTCTTGAACAGGTACAATCCATTTTGAATTGATGCTGCCGTCTGGATTTAAAAGGGATTCGTAAAATTTGATATAAGGGTATAAGCCAGCTTCATGTAAAAGCAAATCCTTCAATCGAATAGTTGCTTTTGAATTTCCAACCACCCATGGTAAATAGTCTCCAATTGTTTTTTCAATATCTACTTGCCCTTCCTCTACCAATTTCATGATGGCAACCGTCGTTGCACTGGTTTTTGTGACAGAAGCAAGATCGTATATGGTTGCATTGGTCACGAGTGGACTTTCAACTCCTGCAATGGTACCATAACTTTTATTAAAAACAATTTGATTGTTTTTTGCGACCAATACTTGACATCCAGGAATCGCTGCTTGATGAATTGCATCTGCTACAATTGAATCTATTTTCGCCAGCGTTGCTTGATCAATAATTGCTGGAAGAACTTGTTCGGCTAGAATTTTTTTTTTAATGCAGCTTCAGAAAGCATACCGTATGGCAGTTCAGGGCTGATGGTAACTGGCAAAGTGCCTCCTGCTTGTAGTTTTCCTTCAAGCCATTTTTGCACTGCAGCATGACTATGTTTGGTATCTTCAAAAGCAAATAAAATATTGTTGATTGCATTAAAATCACCAACAGCATAAGGGTTCCCAAAAATTAAATGTATCCAATCTTCATGCCCTTTTTCGTTTAAAAATTGTAAGGCTGCTGCTGGTATATCAAAATGATTTGCAGGTCTTCTGTTGTATCCATGCAGACCAACAATCACATGTTCATATGCTTTTAGGCTATCATTGATTAAAGCCAATTCGTTTGCGTCTTTTCCGCTTGTATAAAAAACTTTTACACCGTATGCCCTTGCAATTGAAGTCGTGAATGCGGTTGCTGATTTTGCATTGAATGCAAGATAAGCTGTCTTGTTATTTAATATAGGACGATTGGTCGCTCTTAAAAAGGTGAGTGATTGTTGCGCCATGGCTGCATTGATGGTGCCAACGGATTGATTTAAATCTGCAATGATATTGGTCGTGTCAATTTGTTGTGGTGCATCCAATCCGTATTTATATTTAGCAGCTAAGATTTTTTTTACGCGTGCATTGATTTCAGAACGTTTAATCCTTCTTTCTTTAACCGCTGCTCTTACTTTATTGATAGATTGTCCAACTTCTCCAGGTAAACATAACATATCATTTCCTGCTAGAATGGCTTGCACATTGGCTTCTCCTTGTGGGAAGTAGTTTGCGATGGCCTTCATGTCCATTGCGTCAGTTACACTAATGCCTTTGAATCCCAACTCTTTTTTCAATAATCCATTCACTGCGTTAGGAGACATTGAAGTAGCATATTTTGGTCTATCGTCTATTGCTGGCACAGATAAATGCGCTACCATAATGGATTCAATACCTGCATTGATCAATGCCTTGAATGGTTCAAGCTCAAGACTGTCTAATGCGGCTCTTGACTTATTGATGACTGGTAAATCAAAATGAGAATCAACATTCACATCCCCATGTCCAGGAAAATGTTTCGCAGTGGCCATGATCCCATTGTCTTGCATGCCTTTCATGTACGCAACCCCTTGTTGAATCACTTTTGTTTTACTCTGACCAAAACTGCGATCATTGATGACTGGATTTAAAGGATTGTTATTGATATCAATCACTGGACCATAATTAATTTGGATCCCCAATCTTTTACATTGCTCAGCAATAGCAGCACCCATTTGGTAGACTAAATCACTTGAAGCAAATGCACCCATCGAAAGTTGTCTTGGAAAAGATTCAACACTATCTAAGCGCATCCCTAAACCCCATTCCGCGTCAATGGCAATGAATAAAGGGGTCTTAGCAACACTTTGGTAGGCATTGGTTTGTATGGCTTGTCGAACCGGGCCACCCTGAAAAAAACACAATCCACCTACATTGTATTGTTGAATTAAATTGGATATAGAATCAATTTTGTATTGGGACCAATTGCTATGGGCTCTGATGACCATTAACTGCCCAATTTTTTCATTCATGTTCAGTGCAGAAAATTGTTTCCTAACCCACTTCTTTTCACTCATTTTTTGTGCATCCAAAGTGGCGATGCATCCAACGATTAATAGACTACTTAAGAGTATTTTTTTCATATCGAATTTATATAGGGCAATTTAAGCATAAAAAAAGGCTTACCGATAATTGGTAAGCCTTTTTTTAGCTTTTTTATATAAGGGGCGATACTTTATCGACGCTTGCTTATGCTTCGGTTTCCTCTTCGTCTAATTCTGGTAAGGTTGGCGTTACTTTATGTTCTACTAATTGAGCAAACCACTTCACCATTTTCTTCATATCGCTGGCATAAACACGCTCAAAATCCATATTAGGGAATGCTTTCTTAAAATAGGCTTGAGTTGCTTTTGCATCTTTCTCGTTAGGCAAGGCTTCTTTTGATTTGCCCATGGCTATAAATACTTCTGCTAAAAACACATTTTCTTTCGTTGTAAACACTTCAATACTCTCTAAATGAGAGAATTGGTAGGCTCTAGAACTGATAAATTGGGTCGCATTGGTCTCTAAGGATCTTGCAATTGCACCATCACTTTTACTCGTTAATAATTCAAATAATCCTGACATGCCTGAAACGGAAATCAATTTGTTATACTCCATGGGTTCTAGTCTTTTTTTAGGAACGCAAAATACGGAAAAACCCTCAATTTTCATTTTTTAAACTACCTTTGTTTATCATTAAAAAT
>JBILAW010000073.1:0-8969 GCA_044354025.1 Sediminibacterium sp. | reverse complement strand
CCAATGACACTATTTGAAGTATCAGAAAACTAAAGAAAGTAAAATTTTGTCGTATGAACCCAATGATATTCTTCATTTGGTATTATCTCATAATAAATGGAAAACGTTGGTAGTTTTTCAATGCAATGCCTGTTCCACGCACCACACTCTTTAATGGATCGTCCGCAACATGAACAGGTAATTTAATTTTTGCACTTAATCTTTTATCCAAACCTCTTAAAAGCGATCCGCCACCTGTGATGTATAAACCTCTACGATAGATGTCTGCAGCAAGTTCTGGAGGTGTTGTCTCTAAAGCTTTTAAGATGGCTTCTTCGATTTTGAAAATACTCTTATCCAAAGCCTCTGCTACTTCTTGGTAAGAGACCATGATTTGTTTTGGAATACCTGTTACCAAGTCTCTACCATTGACTGGCATATCTTCTGGCGGGTTATCTAAATCTTTTAATGCAGCGCCCACATGTATTTTAATTTGTTCAGCAGTACGCTCTCCAATTAATAAACTATGATAACGTCTTAATGCTTCCATGATATCAGCTGTAAATTCATCACCAGCAACACGAATACTTTGATCACATACAATACCTGCTAATGCAATCACTGTAATACCTGTTGTACCACCTCCGATATCAATAATCATATTTCCTACAGGCTCTTCTACATCAATACCAATTCCCAATGCAGCAGCCATCGGTTCATGAATCATATAAACTTCTTTTGCGCCTGCTTGTTCAGCACTATCACGCACCGCTCTTTTTTCTACTTCAGTAATTGAAGATGGAATACAAATTACCATTCTCCAACTTGGAGGAAACAATGGTTTTTTTGGATAAATCATTTTCATCAACTCACGAATCATTAATTCTGCAGCGTTGAAGTCAGCAATTACACCATCTTTTAATGGACGAACAGTTTTAATACTTTCGTGTGTTTTTTCGTGCATCAACAATGCCTTTTTCCCAACACCTAAAACCTCTTTCATATTATTCCTGTTTAAGGCAATAATAGAAGGTTCGTTCACTACTACTTCGTCATTGTGAATGATTAGTGTATTTGCGGTGCCCAAGTCCATTGCAATCTCTTGGGTGAAAAAGTTAAATAAGCCCATATTCGTTCAGTATTTTACGTTCATTGGAATGATGCAAAAATCATCTAAAATCCTTGAACTACAAAGCTTTTTAAAAAAATGAACAAGAATAATTTTCAACAAGGATGATAACAAAGTTTATCCCTCAAACTCATAGCCAATATCTTTTCTAAAATTCATGCCTTCAAATTGAATCAGACCCAAAGCATTTTTTGCGGTTTCGACTGCTTCTGAAATGGTATTTCCTTGTGCAGTCACTGTTAAAACCCGACCTCCATTGGTCACAATCGCATCTTCTTTAAACCCAGTCCCAGCTTGGAACAGCGTGGTTTTAGCCTGTTGCGTTACAAGGTCCAATCCACTAATTTGGAATCCTTTTTGGTAGTCACCAGGATAGCCACCACTTACCGCCATCACGGTGGCAAAAGCGCCATCATGGTATTCAATATTTACATCTTCCAAAGTGCCATTATCGGTAGCGGCTAAAATACTCAATAAGTCGGTTTGTAAGCGGGGTAGAATTACTTCAGTTTCTGGGTCTCCTAGTCGACAATTGTATTCAATCACAGAAGGTTCACCATTACAGTTCATTAAGCCAAAAAAGACAAATCCTTTATAGACCAATCCTTCCTTAGCAATACCTGCAATGGTAGGGCGTACAATTTTTTCCTCCACTTTTGCCATGAAAGCTTCATCCATAAAAGGTACTGGACTTACACAACCCATTCCGCCTGTATTGAGCCCTGTATCGCCTTCTCCTATTCGTTTGTAGTCCTTTGCGTGACCTATAATTTGGTAGTTTTTGCCATCTGTGAGTGCAAAAACACTGACTTCTATCCCTGTTAAAAACTCCTCAATCACCACTCTAGCGCTAGCTGTACCAAATTGTTTATGTTGCAACATGGATTCAAAACTTTCTAATGCTTCTTGGTGCGTAGTAGCAATGATCACACCCTTGCCGGCAGCTAATCCATCTGCTTTTAATACAATTGGTAAGCTATGTGCAGCTATATATTGTTTTCCTTCTTCGTAGTTGTCGATGGTAAATTCGGCATATCCGGCTGTGGGGATATGGTGCCTTTGCATGAAATGCTTGCTAAAAGCTTTACTACCTTCCAATTGTGCTGCGGCTGCAGAAGGCCCAATCACATTAATGGCTTGGGTAGCCGGATCATTTGCAAAAAAATCAAAAATGCCTTTTACAAGCGGTTCCTCTGGTCCAACAAGGATCATGTCAATTTGATGGGTGATGGCTGCTTGCTTCAATCCCTCAAAATCGTCTATGGCAATGGGTAGATTGACGCCAATGCTTGCGGTGCCTGGATTACCAGGTGCGATATACAAATGATCACAATGGTAACTTTGTGCTATTTTCCAAGCCAAAGCATGTTCTCTTCCGCCAGCGCCAATGAGTAAAATATTCATAATTAAGGTGATTGCAGCACGAAAGTAAAATTTATTGAAGGGATTTTATTATTTTGTACCAATTAAATAAACGTTTTATTATGTCCACAACGACACAACGCCACCCAAAAGGACTTTATGTTTTATTCGCAACAGAAATGTGGGAGCGATTTAACTATTATGGCATGCGTGCCATATTGGTCCTGTTTTTAGTAAAAGCAATGGCTTTTAATCAGATAGATGCATCTCAGGTATATGGCAGTTATACAGGCTTGGTTTACCTAACACCTTTGTTGGGAGGCTATATCGCAGATAGGTATTGGGGCAATAAGCGCTCTATTATTGCAGGCGGATTGGTGATGGCGATTGGAGAATTTGTATTGTTTTTTTGCGGTCATTTTTATGATAATGCCGCACTTGCAATGCCGCTATTTTATACTGGTTTAGGTTGTATGATTGCAGGGAATGGTTTTTTTAAGCCAAATATCTCAAGCATGGTGGGTCAATTGTATGCAAAGGGCGATTCAAAAATTGATGCTGCTTATACCATTTTTTATATGGGTATCAACACAGGTGGTGCATTGGGTCCAATTGTTTGTGGCTTTTTTGGAGACACAGGAAACAATGGAGACTTTAAATGGGCCTTTTTAGCCGGCGGAGTGGCCATGCTTTTAAGTGTAATTACACAAATCATTTTTCAGAAAAAATATTTAGTGGACGCAGACGGCGTTTCGATTGGTGATGCACCAAAAGACGCACCAAAAATTTTGCAAAAAATTCCAGTGATGATTGGGCTGCTGTTTTTACTTTCTCTTTTAACTATTGCACTTGTCTATATTGATATTAAAGTAGTGAGTTATTTATTCTGGTTATTGATTGCTTGTATTTTATTAATTGCATTTATTATTTTCTCCGATAAATCTTTAGACGGCATACAAAAAAAGAAAGTAGCAGTCTTGTTTACAGTGTCTTTCTTTGTGATCTTTTTCTGGAGTGCATTTGAACAAGCAGGCGCATCGCTTACCTTTTTTGCTTCTGAAAATACACAGCGCGATTTAGGATTTTATGTGGTACCAACAAGTTTCTTCCAATCTTTAAATTCCATCTTTGTGGTGGCCCTTGCACCATTGGTGGCATGGATTTGGATTAAATTAGGTAAGGCAAAAAGAGAGCCCTCTTCTCCATTTAAAATGGCGATGGGTTTAATGTTATTGGCATTGGGTTATTTATGGATTGCAACAGGAGTGAATGGAGTAGGAACAGGTGTAAAAGTGAGTATGATTTGGTTGATTGGCATGTACATGATGCACACATTTGGAGAGCTTTGTTTGTCACCAATTGGACTTTCCTTATTCAATAAATTAGCGCCACTTAAATTTGCGTCTTTATTAATGGCAGTATGGTTTACAGCCAATGCCTTTGCCAATAAATTAGCAGGTGTTTTTAGTACATTGTATCCAGAAAACGGTATAACAACTTCTTTTGCTGGTTATCAAATCACCAACTTGCATGAGTTCTTTATGTTCTTTGTATTTATGGCAGGGATCGCATCTATTATTCTTTTCTTATTATCTAGTAAATTAAAAAGTTTAATGGAGCAATAATTAACTCAGGATTATATTTATATATTTTACTTTAATCTATTTAGACGACGCCCTTTACAATCTCATCCACGACTGCGGGGTCAAGTAGGGTAGAGGTATCTCCTAAATTATTTAATTCACCTTCTGCAACTTTTCGAAGGATGCGTCGCATGATTTTACCTGATCTTGTTTTAGGTAAGCCAGTGACAAATTGAATTTTATCCGGCTTGGCGATTGGCCCAATAATTCTTGTAACAGTTTGCAGAATGTCTTTACGAATCATCTCTGAACTACCATGGCTGTCTTGATCATGGGATCCTGTATAAATCACATAGGCATAAATACCTTGCCCTTTGATATCATGCGGATAACCCACTACAGCACTCTCTATTACGCCTGCGTGCATGTTAATGGCATTTTCTACTTCGGCAGTGCCAATCCTGTGCCCACTCACATTCAATACATCATCCACGCGTCCTGTGATTCTATATTGACCTGCTTTGTTTCTGAATGCACCATCACCCGTAAAATATAAATCATCGTAGGTCGCAAAATAATTGGTCCTACATCTTTCATGGTCACCGTAAGTTGTTCTGATTGTAGATGGCCATGCTTGTTTGATACAAAGATTCCCTCTAAAAATTCCATCTTCTTCATCAGAAGTAGGAACAACCACTTCCGCTCCTTGATCATCCACTAGAATGAGTTCAACGCCTGGCATTGGATAGGTTGCCCATCCTGCTTTTGCTGGCGTGATACCTGCCATATTAGAGATCATGATACCTCCCGTTTCTGTTTGAAACCAAGTGTCAACAATAGGGCATTTATTTTTTCCAATCTGTTCATTGTACCAATTCCATGCTTCCTCATTAATGGGTTCGCCAACGGTACCTAATACTTTTAAACTACTTAAATCATGTCCATCCACTGGCCCTAATCCAAAACCCATCAAAGAACGAATAGCCGTAGGAGCAGTGTATAAAATATTCACTTTGAATTTATCGATGATTTTCCAAAACCTTCCTGCGTCTGGGAAAGTAGGAATGCCCTCAAACATCATGGAAGTTCCACCAGCACTTAATGGGGCGTAAACAATATAGCTATGCCCTGTAATCCAACCTATATCTGCAGTACAGAAGAATAGATCGTCTGGGTGGTAGTTAAATGTATTGACAAAAGTATAATTGGTGTAGACCATATAGCCTGCCACAGTATGTACAACACCTTTAGGTTTTCCTGTCGAACCCGAAGTGTATAAAATAAATAAAGGATCTTCTGCATCCATCACTTCTGCTGGAACAAATTGAATCCCCTCAGCTTCTACTTTTTTAATTTCATCCTCCCACCAAAGATCTCTGCCTTTTAACATAGACACTGCTGTCCCTGTTCTTGTGCAAACAATCACATGCTTCACAGAATGGTTGCCAATTAATGCGTCGTCTATCACTGCTTTTAATGGGATGTCTTTTGCACCTCTAAAAGCACCATCGCAGGTGATAATGAAATTTGCTTTTGCGTCTTCCAAACGATCCGCAATACTTTGTGCAGAGAAGCCACCAAAAATTACACTATGAATGGCACCTATTCTTGCGCATGCCAATACTGCAATGGCTAATTCAGGTATCATGCCCATATAAATACAAATACGATCTCCTTTTTTTACACCATTATTGTATAAGACTTGTGCAAACTGACAAACTTTTAAATGCAGTTGCTTATAAGTAAGTGTACGATGTTGTTCTTCTGGATCATTGGGTTCCCAAATAATGGCAGGCTTATCTCCGATAGTCGCCAAGTGTCTGTCCAAACAATTTTCAGTAATATTTAATTGACCACCCACAAACCATTTAATACTAGGTTCTTTAAAATTCCAATCACTTACTTTGTCCCATTTTTTATGCCAAGTAAAATGTTCGGCAACCTCTCCCCAAAATGCATCAGGATCTTGTATGCTTTTTTGATAGGCCTCGTGGTAGCCTGCAAGGTCTTTAATTTGGTAAGGATAAGACATAAATCAAATTTAAAATTAGTGTTCCAAATTTACATTTTTTAACTTGATTGATTTAACTTGAATTGCAGCAATTAAAAAATAAAATATGAGTTTGGACATAAAGCCTAGTAAAATCAGTTTGGTGATTGGTGCGTCATCTGTGGGCACCCTGATTGAATGGTATGATTTTTACATTTTTGGTATGCTGGCCACCATTATTTCAAAACAGTTCTTCCCTTCAGATGCAGGTACTTCGGCACTTTTAAGTACACTCGCCATTTTTGCAGCGGGCTTTATTGTTAGACCATTTGGCGCATTGGTGTTTGGAAGACTAGGCGATATCATTGGACGTAAGTATACTTTTTTACTGACTTTGGTGTTGATGGGTGGTTCCACTTTTGCAATTGGTTTAGTGCCTGGCTTTGCAACCATTGGTTGGGCGGCGCCCATTTTAGTATTGATTTTAAGATTGGTACAAGGATTGGCATTGGGTGGAGAATATGGCGGGGCAGCTACTTATGTCGCAGAACATGCACCTGCAAACCGAAGAGGTTTTTGGACGAGCTGGATTCAGACCACAGCTACTTTAGGATTGTTTTTGGCATTGGGTGTGATTATATTGATTAGATCGAATCAAGGTGTGGAAGCATTTAGCGCTGAGTGGGGCGGATGGAGGTATCCATTTTGGATGTCGATTGTTTTAGTAGGCGTATCCATTGTCATTAGAATGAAAATGAGTGAATCGCCTATGTTCACTAAATTAAAATCAGAGGGCAAAACATCTACCAATCCTTTAAAAGAAAGTTTTGGACATAAAGCCAATTTTAAAATGGTTTTATTAGCCTTGTTTGGTGCAGTGATGGGGCAGGGTGTGATTTGGTATACTGGGCAATTTTACGCACAAAGTTTTATCGAGACCGTTTGTAAAGTTGAATTTGTACAGTCAAGAAATTTAATGTTATGGGCTATTTTATTTGCCACACCATTCTTTGTGGTATTTGGTTATTTGAGTGATCGAATTGGAAGAAAATGGATCATGATGTTTGGGATGTTAGCGGGCATACTCACTTACAGGCCCATCTATCAATATTTTTTAGATGCCACCAATGCTCAAAATAGAACCGAAAAAATTGATCTAGCGCGTACGGTTGTTTCAGAAAAAATAGCTTCAGTTGATTCAAAAATTTTTACAAAATTGTATCTGGTACAAAAATTTGATACAGCGTATACAGATGGCGCTGTATTTAGTTATACCAAAACGGACACTATAAATATTGATGCTAGTATTCAAGATGCAAGTGCTGGAAGTATTCAATATACCCAAGCCAATGGGGTGGATGCCACAAAATTAGACACCATTAAAATTAAATTAAAACCAGTAAAAGGAACTGTTTTGGATGCAACAAAAACTGCGTTAGTGACGATTGCTTCGATATCTCAAAAACCAAATGTATTGGTCGAAAAAATATTGGATCAAGCCACTTATTGGAATTTAATTTGGTTGGTTTTTTTACAGATCCTTTATGTCACGATGGTCTATGGTCCAATTGCAGCTTTCTTAGTGGAATTATTCCCCACTAAAATTCGTTACACATCCATGTCGCTACCTTATCATATTGGCAATGGTGTATTTGGGGGCTTAGTACCTTTCTTAGGTACCTTAATTGTGGAGTTTACAAAAACTGCAGACAATCCTGCGGGCGATCCACTTGCTGGCTTATGGTATCCAATTGGTGTTGCCTCTATTTGTTTATTCATTGGGGTTATTTATTTAACAAATAGGGTAGATAAAGAAGTCATGGACTAATCAAATAATCAACATGAATACAATTAAAAAAATACTAGGGCTGGTTTGGATGTTTTTAGCACCAGCGATTATATGGTTCTTAGCAGCTCAAGCCATTCAAAAAATTGCAGTTGCTACTAGTTTAACAAAATCAAATGTGACGCTGCAATGGGTTATTATTCTGACCATCTTCACCCCCATTTGCATTGGCTTCTTCATTTTTGGCTACTATGCTTTTAAAGGGGAATACGATCAATTGCCTGTAAGTTCTAAAGATCTAGAATAATGCTTTACTTTTGAGTATGTCATTGAATGTACAGGACCTATCCAAAAAATTTGGTCAATTCCAAGCAGTTGAATCGCTGAGTTTTACCCTACAGCCAGGAGAGATTGTGGGTTTTCTTGGACCCAATGGTGCAGGCAAGAGCACGACTTTAAAAATGATTGCAGGTTGTCTTAGTCCAGATGCTGGTTCCATTCAGTTGTCGGGAGTAGATGTACAAAAAGACGAAGTCGCTTTCAAAAAAAAGATTGGTTATTTACCAGAGTCCAATCCATTGTATGAAGATTTATATGTGGTTGAATATTTGAATTTCTTAGCGACTGTACACGCGATCCCCGCGCCATCTAAAAGAATAGAAGAGGTGATTGTGCAAACAGGATTACAATCCATGCAGCATAAAAAAATTGGGCTCTTATCCAAAGGGTTTAAGCAAAGAGTAGGCATTGCTGCTGCAATTTTACACCAGCCTGAATTGATTTTACTAGATGAACCCACTTCGGGTTTGGATCCTAATCAGTTGATTGAAATTAGAGGTTTGATTCAATCACTCAGTAAAAATGCCATGATTTTATTTTCATCCCATATTTTACAAGAAGTAGCGGCCATTTCAGATAGGGTTTTGGTTTTACATCAGGGCAAGTTAGTGGCCGATGAATCCATTGAATCGTTGACTCAAACAGCAAGTTTAGAAGAAATTTTCAAATTGCTTACCCATTAAAAAAAATGGGTGTAAATTGCGCAAACAAATAGCATTCAATTTTTAGAATAAAATATCCAATTATGAGTTACATTATCGAAGTACATGCAAGACAAATTTTAGATAGTAGAGGAAATCC
>JBILAW010000072.1:0-8971 GCA_044354025.1 Sediminibacterium sp. | reverse complement strand
GGTGGAGGTGATTCTATCATCATGGACTACGCGCATGATCCTGCGGGAGAAGAACTATATGCTTTTGCATTTAGACAAAAAGATGCCCACTTGTATGGTGCAGAATTTAATATCGATTTTCATCCACACCCATTAGACTGGTTACATGTAGAGAATAGCGTGAGTTTGATTCGTGGACAATTTAAGGATGCATTAGATGGCTCTAAAAATTTACCGGGTATTCCAAGTGCAAGATGGTTGTCTGAAATCAGAATCGAACTCTTTAAAAAATCTAAAGCCATTCGAAATAGTTTTATCAATCTACAATTAGACAATGTGTTTGCACAGAACAATCCATTTACTGGATACAATACAGAAACGCCAACACCAGCTTATACTTTATTGAATATCGGCTGCAGCACGCAGATCCAGCGTCGCAATAAAACATTGTTTAGTGTTTCCTTGGTGGGACAAAATATCACCGATAAGGCTTACCAACATCATTTGAACCGATTAAAGTATGGACCAATGAATGAAGCCACTGGCCGCATGGGTGTATTTAATATGGGACGCAATTTTAGTTTCAAAGTGAATATTCCGATTGGGAATTAATCGTTTATGATTTACTCAATGGGCTGAAAGTTTAAATTTCGCCCATTGAGTTATTTTATTATACAATCAAATTAGACGTAGAGTAAGATAGATAAACCCCAGGTTCGCAATGGTTCTAAAATAAAGCCAGTTTCTAGTAGACTTTTCCATAGCCTCTTTGTCTTTTATTATTTTATAAATTAAATAAATTATGAGACTTAGATTTATCAACCATGCGATTGCTAAAATAACTACAAGTGTTTGATTTAGATATAATCGCTTACTAATAGAGTAAAGAATATATAATCCCAGCGTATTAAAACTTGTTAATTCATTTAAAGACTCTTTCATAAATAGAATAATTTTATAGAATTCACTGTCTTATTTAAATGTATTTGGAATAAACAGATAAACATAAATAGCCATCAGGAAATATAATCCTAGAAACATAATTGATATATTTTTAAAAAGCTTCAAACTTTTTAGAATTGATAATTTTATTTTTTGCTCATCATATAGCCAGATAAAGAGATTAAATAAAATCAATAAGACACCGATTAAGATTAATAGAAACAGCATTTTTTTATTTTTTCAGATTTTTAATACTTTCTCTTGCATTTTTCACATCTGATTCTAAATCAGAGGCAGGGTGATTGATAACAGACAGATTGTAATTTTTTAGCAAATCCATAAATTCTGATATAGTGTAACCGGCACTTTTTGCAGCTTGACTCATAGAAAGAGTGCCACTTTCAAATAGCTTTGCGGCTATTAGAATTTTATTTTCATGATCCGATTCTGTTGTCATATGTTTCTTATTTCTTCCTACAATTTAATTCAAGCCTTTCATTAAAAAATCAAACTTAGAATAGGCTCTATGCATTTATTTTTATTAAATTGTGTGAGGTAATTTTTTATCTAAATAAAACCACCACTATGAAAAAAACATCCTTGATTCTTTTGTCTATCCTCATTGCAATGACAAGCCTTGCGCAGAAAGTGAAAACGTCTGCAGCGAATGCAGCTCAAGGTTTATCTAAAGAGGAAAAGCAAGTGATGGCGTGGATTGATGCGCATATGCCACAGGCAATTGAGATGCTTAAGGAGTCCGTGAATATTAATAGTGGGACTTTAAACATAGCCGGTGTAAAAAAAGTAGGTGCTTTGTTTGCGAAGGAATTTGAAAAAGCAGGATTCACAACAGAGTGGGTTGCGATGCCAGATTCTATTAAACGTGCTGGGCATTTAGTGGCGAGTCGTCGCCCAGGCGCCGCCGCCGCATCCTCCAACTCATCCTCTTCTAATAAGAGAAAACGCCTTTTCCTCATTGGACATTTAGATACGGTCTTTGAACCAGATATGCCAGCCAATCCATTTACCATGCTGAACGACTCCACCGCAACGGGCCAAGGCGTGAACGATATGAAGGGCGGAGACGTGGTGGTGATTATGGCATTGCAAGCATTGGAGCAGGCGGGCTTATTAAAAAACACAGACATCACTGCTTATTTTACAGGGGACGAGGAGCATGCTGGTTATCCAAGGGAAGTGACAAGGGGCGATTTTATCAATCGAGCTAAGCAAGCAGATATCGCTTTGGCATTTGAAGGTGCGAATGGATTGAACTCTGTGGCTACGGGAAGAAGGGGCGCGAGTGGATGGAGACTAGATGTGACCGGAAAAACTGGACATAGTTCGGGGGTATTCACGCCAGGCGCGGGTTATGGTGCCATTTATGAAGCGGCGAGAATCTTAAATCAGTTTAGAGAAACACTAAGCACGGAGAAATATTTGACTTTTAATCCGGGCATTTTTATTGGCGGGTCCGACATTGAATACAATAGCGAGACCTCAAAAGGCGCGGCCATTGCCAAAACCAATATTATTTCACCGGCGGTGACGGTAACTGGGGACTTAAGGTTTTTGACGGAGGACCAAAAAGACCGCGCCAGGGTCAAAATGAGGGAGATTGTAGCTCAAAACCTAGCCCAAACCAGTGCGAAAATCAGTTTTGTGGACGGGATCCCAAGTATGGCACCGACCGAAGGTAATAACCAAGTTTTAGGCGTAATCAATTCAATATCAATGGATATGGGGGCCGGCGCCACGGTGGCGGGTGATCCAGGGTCAAGGGGTGCAGGGGATATTTCCTATGTAGCTGCTTATGTGGACTGTATTGATGGATTAGGCGCTTCGGGACGCGGCGCTCACGCGCCGGGTGAAACCATCCACCTAAATCAACTCCCATTTTTGATCAAAAGAGCGGCTTTGACGATATATAGATTGAGTAGATAGGGGCTTGATGAGGGAGATTCGGTGAAAAGCACTTGAAAGCTGGCTAGATACTCCTTGATTTTGTTAATTTCTTACCTAAAAGCTTTAATTTTACAATCAATTGATAAACAATTGCTTTGTAGATAATATTATATATGTCCGAAAAGATATTACTTTCTGATTTAATGAGTTTAGTGGGAAAAGCCATCAAGTACGTCTTTTCTCAATATCTACTCATTTTAAAAATTGCCATCTTCACTGGATGTTTAGGCTTAGGCTATGGCTATTTTGAGAAGGATAAATTTAAAGCAGAAGCCACCTTCATAGTAGAGGAAAAATCAGGTTCAAAATCAGGCTTAGGCGCATTAGCATCCCAAGTTGGCTTTGATATAGGTAGTTTAACAGGCGGAAGTGCAGGCTTATTTGAGGGGGACAATATCTTAGATATCATGCAGTCAAGACTGATTGTAGAAAAAGTATTGTTAAGTCATGTTGATACGACCAATCCAAATTCGACAACTTTAGCGGACATTTATGCAGCTTCGCATGGCTTGAGTAAAAAATGGAAAAAAGATCCACAGTTAGCTACATTTAATTTTTATACGACACCAAAAAACGAAATCGATAAATTAAAAAAAGATAGCATTTTATTTGAAGTATATCAGAAAATAGTTAAGAATCACTTAGTGGTGTCGAGACAAAATAAAAAAGGTTCTATCATCAACATTCAAGTTATTTCAAGAGATCAAATTTTCTCAAAATTATTTACAGAGCGATTATTAAAAGAGACTGGGGATTTATATGTAGATATTAAAACCAGCAATATGAATAATAATATTGCACGATTACAAATTAAAGCAGATTCTTTGCATGATAAATTATATAGTAAATCTTATCAAGCAGTTGCGCTAGTGAATGCAAATAGTGGAATGAAATCCAATGTAGTGAATGAAGATTTAACTCAAAAAGATAAGACAGTTGTATTCACTTTATATGGCGAAGTATTAAAAAACTTAGAGGGATTAAAATTATCTCAAATCAGTCAAACACCTGTGATACAAGTATTGGATATGCCTAAATATCCTCTTGTAAATCAAAACTATCATTGGGTTATTTATTTATTGGGCGGATTCTTAGCAGGTGTTTTACTTGGTGTATTTTTTGCCATTTACTTATATACAGAAACTTTATAATAAAATAAATGCGTCGCCTATTTTTACTCAGAGCATATGGCGATTTTGTAATTGCAATTAGGTCTGCTTTGTTGTCCGCAAATCCAATGTCAGTAAAGTTAATTGCGTCCAATCATTTATATCCCTTGTATGAAGCAATCTCCTCTGTAATAGACACTAGCCAGCTTGATATTAGTTTCGAAGATTTTGGGATTCACCTAGGGCAGTTAAATCTATTCACGAACAGATATTTACTTGACAAAAGCTCCCTTGAACAAGCAAGAAAAATTAAAAAGTATATCATCGAAAATCCATCAAGGGATGCTGGCGTGGAGCTTTTAGAACAGCGCAGGAAGAAAGGCCTTTTACAATTGGTGACAGGAAAAAAATTCGAAAGCATTGTCAACAAAGACCTTGTCTATCAAGAATATGCGAATTTTTTTGGACACGAAGCCAATTCAAAATTCATCAACGACAATATTGAAAAAAGACATTTCTTGTTATTGCCCGACGCAAGAATATCAAAAAGAAATATCCCCCAAGAAATTATTCAGTCTATTATTAAAGAGGTGAACCAAAGAGGCGCAAGCATGCAGGTTGCTTATTTTAAAAGAGTGAGTCAAGTCAATAAAACAGGCCGTCCCATTAAAGTGCAAATGCAAACCGATCTTATATTTAACCAAACGGTATACAATAACTTTAAAGAATTGATTCAACTTATACAAGAGGCAGATTTTATCATTGGAGCAGATAGCTTACCAATACATTTAAGTCAACTGCTTAATAAGAAGCATTTCATTTTATATCCCGACGAAGGTTCTAAAGCGTTTTTTACACCTTATGCACTAGACAATTATTCTTTTGGTGAATTTAATAATTTCAAAATAACGCATCATCTTAAATGATCAATAATATTAAAACATATATTCTTCATTCAGCTTTTGAAAAAGATCGAATAGCAAGAGTAGATACCTTACGTGGGCAATTTAAGTATTTTACTGTTGTAGAGTCTATTTATCCTAGTAACACTCGCATACCCTTTTTAAAGCACATTATCGAAAAATCAAAAGAGCGCACTGGAAAGGCCTTAATGGCTACTGAAGTAGCTTGCTTATTAGGTCATCGAAAAATATTAACACAAATAGTAAAAGAAGCGACAAATAATAAAGAACATTTTTTGATTTTAGAATCGGATAGTAAAATCCTTGATCTTAGTATATTAGAAACCTATTTCGAATCTATTTCAAAACAATATGATCTCTTTTTTTGGGGTGCATGGGAGGGTAATTCTAAAATAAAACGTTCTACTAGTTCAATCATACAGGGCAATCAAAATAATACATATAGGATTGGAGAACCCTTATTAAATACTATTTACTGTGCTTATGGGTATTCGATTAATAAATCAACAGCCGAGTATCTATTAAGAAAAACTAGTAAAATCTCAACTCCATATGATATTTTCAAGCAATTTATAGATCCTCAAAAAATAAAAATAGGTACAATTACTAATGAAATTATAACTACAACCGATAAAGACAATAAAGGTAGTTATATAAGAAAAACTAATTTTATCCACTATTTTAAAAAAGCAATATTAGTATTGATTTTAAACATTCGAAATACTATTAGAGCTTATTTTTCATAGTTTTTCCACCTTTGATTTTATATATGTATAATCTTTTATTTTACTCAATTTGGCTACCTTAGTTATTACAATCATTTTATCAAAGAAATTGACAAATTTCTAAATGAAGTAATAGAAGACTTAATTCACAGACCTGGCTTTTATATACTAATTAAAATATTTAGTATATAATATCAAATTCTAGCTTACTTTTGTTAGGCATGACGTTAAGTACACAGAAATCTATTGAACAAAGGTCAATTCCCAAGAAATCAATTGTAGTAATCAGTTGGGATGGAAATTCGTCTCCATTATCTTATCTGCTTAAAGACACAGCACCTGATTTTGACATTTTTATTTTTGATTATAGTGGCCATGATAATGCAAGCCAATTAGAAGGATTGCAACCTGCATATTACACAAGTCAAAAAACAGAATGTAAGGGAGATATTTTACAAGGCGTATATAATCATTTAATCCAAAATAACGTAACTGATTTTCAATATATAGGCTTACTAGATGATGATATATTTATAAGCTTTAGCGATTTGAATAAATTATTATTCATTGCCAATTTAGAGCAGTTGGATGTGTTTCAGGCAAGTTTAACACATGACAGTTATTATCATCATCGACAATTTATACAAAAAACAGGAAGGTTAATAATGCCTACCAATTGGGTAGAGATTATGGCCCCTTTTTATTCGAGTAAAGTTTTTTTTGAAGCAGGGAAAGAGTTTAATAGAAGTATTTCTGGAACCGGAATAGATGTTTATTTGATTCCAACTATACAAGTTTTAATAGACAAAACAAAAACTGCTGTGGTACATGCAGTTAGCATGAAGCACTGCAGACCAATCAGAACAGACAATAGGATTTTTAGAAACGGTAAAGATAATTTAACGGAAATTGCAGAATTACAAGCCTATTGTATGGATATTGTGAAGCGAAATCCTACAAAATTTGAACCAAATTTTGTACGTGATATAATCAATAGAAAACATGTGTATGGCATACCACTAGCCTATAAATTAAAGCGACTGCCTACCTTATTTACTAATTTATATCGTTTTCTTGTAGATGAAAGCTATAGATAAATCAATATGCAGACTCAAAAAAATATTTTTTATAATGTTCTGCTTGCTTTATCACAGGTATTGTTTCCACTTATCACATTTCCATATCTAGCAAGGATTTTAGGGCCAGAAAATATTGGATTGTATAATTTCTCAGAGAGTTATGCACGATACTTCGCATTGGTGGCGGCATTGGGTATTTCTGTTTATGGTGTAAGAGAAATTGCAAAAAAACAAGATCAACCTAAGGCACTTTCAAATACATTCACAGAATTATTTTTAATTAATTTTATTGCTACTTGTGTTTTAAGCGTAGTCTATATTTGTACAATAATTTATTCTAGTAAATTATCCAGTAACGCTATATTATTTTATTGGTCTTTTGTATTTTTCTTTTTCCAGGTATTTGTATTAGAATGGTTTTTTACCGGTATCAATCAATTTAAATTTATAGCTGTTCGCTTTTTTATAATAAGGCTCATTTTTGTTGCTGCCATTTTTATGTTTATAAAGGAGGCTAATGATTATGTCAAGTACATGCAGTTACAAGTGGGATTAACCTTTTTTTTGGGCGTAATCAATTTCATTTATTTATTTAAGTTTATTGATATAAAAAGCACAAAGCTTAAAGAGCTTAATTTAATTAAACATTTGAAGCCTTTATTTTTATTGTTTTTAACAATTTTTTCTATTAGTGTGTATTTGCATTTTGATACTGTTTTACTTGGGATTTTAGCAGATAACGAGAGTGTAGGTTATTATAGCGCGTCATTAAAATTGGTAAAAATTATTATTGCTGTATTGGCTGCAATTACGGCAGCTATGTTTCCTAAAATGGTTCAACATTTTGAGCAAGGAGACCTAGTACAATTTAAAAAAATGTTGAATCAATCATTTGAGTTGATCATGAGTATTGGAATTCCAACTGCTATTTTAGTGTATCTATTGGCTCCCGAAATTATTTTTTTATTATTTGGATCTAGTTTTGAATTGGCTATTATACCACTTCAAATTACTGCACCTTTAATTTTGATTGTAAGTCTTTCCACAATTTTCGGGTTTCAAATTTTAAGTGTGCACTCTAAGGATAGCGCCATTCTAAAATCTGCAGTTGCGGGTATGTTATTTAGTTTAGTAGCATCATTTTTATTGATACCAAGGTTTAAGCAAGAAGGGGCCGCTTATATCATACTATGTACTGAATTATTGGTATTATCTTTATTTATATACTTTTCTTCAAAAGTGGTTCAATTACAAAATACAAAGCAAGTTGTTATACGTGAAATTATTTTTGCTATACCCTATTTTATATTGCCTTACTTAATTTCTATACTTGTGACAGGAACAATCATTAAACTGCTTATTGTTTTATCTTGTTCTTTATTGTGGTTTATAGCAGTTCATTTTTTCTTTGTTAAATCAAGCGTATTTAGAACGCTTGTAACTGACATATTTTTTAGCCGTATAAAAAAATAATTATATATCTTTACGGTATGTTTTTTAATCCATTATATAAGAAGTTTACAATTATTGGTCTTTCAATCATACTTGTATTCATTAATGGCTCATATAATAATGTGGTTCATGCACAAAAGCTCAATTTAAAACAAAAAATAGCATCTATTAAGTGGCCTAGTATTTTACAAGGGAAAAGAATTTCATTAGACGATTCATTGAAGCAAGAACCCAAACCAAAAGTCAAAAAAACAAAGCCTCAAGCACCAGCTAAACAACCTAAAGTCAAAAAGATAAAGCCTGAACCTCAGCCAAAGGTTCAAACTAAACCAAAGAAGCAACCCAAACTAAAACCGCAGGTTTCTCCTACTTCTAATCGAATTCAAATTAAGCTCCCTAAAATTGGTCCTTTGTTTAAAAAACAATTAGATCAATTAAAAAATACAAAAAGAAAAGATACAAGTATTAGAATAGGCAAAGTGCCTTTGAAAAGATTGAAGCAAAACAAGATTGACCAGTTGTCCACCAATGTGATAGACATTGAAACACAAATTCAACAACTTCAAGCTCAAAAGGATTGGATAGAAAAAAGAATCAATTTATTAGCTACACCAGATTCTGTAAAAAAGTTATTGAGAAAAGAAATTATAGACTATAAAGCAGCATCTCAGGCCGAAATGCCCATACCTGTTGGAAATTCAGATATCGATGAACTTGTTCGTAATCTAGTCTTATTGGATAAGATACCTTCTACTACCAATCTAACTATTAGGCCTTATTATACTGAGACAAAATTA
>JBILAW010000071.1:0-9032 GCA_044354025.1 Sediminibacterium sp. | reverse complement strand
AGTTAAATAAACATTAACAGCATTAGAACAAATTGGTCTATGATTTGTTGTAATTTCAACTATACTATTTATATGAAAACAATCAAATACTTTACAGCCGCATTTTTAAGTGTGATTTCGCTTTATGCCTGTGCTCAAACCCCAAAAAAACAAGCAAAAATTCAAAAAGTCAATATGGAAAATACACAAACAATCACATTAGGATCGGGCTGTTTTTGGTGCACCGAAGCCGTGTATCAGCGTTTAGAAGGGGTGGTTAAAGTGACTAGTGGTTATAGTGGTGGCCATGTTGAAAATCCTACTTATGAAGAAGTTTGTTTAAAGAATACAGGTCATGCAGAGGTTTGTCAGATTGTTTTTGACACCACTAAAATTAGTTTGGACGATATCCTTTCTGTTTTCTGGAAAACACATGACCCTACTACACCCAATCAGCAAGGCAATGATGTAGGTCCTCAATATAGATCGGCTGTTTTTTTCCACAATGACCAACAAAAGGAATTAGCACTTAAATACATCAAGGAATTAGATGCAAGTAAAGCTTGGGATAAGCCAATCATTACAGAAGTGACAGCGTTCACTAAATTCTATTCTGCAGAGTCTTACCACCAGAACTACTACAATAACAATACCAACCAAGGCTATTGCAGGTATGTGATTGGGCCAAAATTGGATAAATTCGAAAAAGTGTTTAAGGATAAATTAAAAAAAGAGGATGATTAATTCCCTTAGTTCATGTGAGCTGAATATTTTAACTTGAGGATTCAAATCATTCTTTAAAATACAATTTCATTTTATGAAGAAGCGTATATTATTTCTAATTATGTCATTGTGTAGTGTATCCCTTTTTGCACAACCCCTAGTGAATGAGGCAGATGTCTTAAGAGGAAGTTTAAATGAAAATAGAGATTGGTTTGATATCAAAAGATACGTGATTGACGTTACGCCAAATTATGAAGCAAAATCAATTGTTGGTGTTGTCAGCTGGAAAGCATTGGCAGTAAAGCCTTCAAAGCAAATTCAAATTGATTTACAAGCCCCAATGGTCATTGATAGTATTTTGTTATGGCCGAATGTCAATGATGGCATGAATGCTATTCGTTTAGAATTTACAAGATCTAATAATATTGCAATTGCGCAAATTGAAAAACAAATATCAAAAGGAAAACAATTTGGTCTTACTATTTTTTACCATGGGGTTCCTAAGGAAGCCATTCGACCACCTTGGGATGGTGGATGGATTTGGAAAAAAGATAGCAATGGACAACCTTGGATGTCTGTGGCTTGTCAAGGTCTAGGCGCATCTGTTTGGTATCCTTGTAAAGACCATCAATCCGATGAACCAGAAGAAGGTGCTCAACTAACCATTCAAGTACCTAAGGATAAAAACTTAATTGCAGTTGGCAATGGCAGAAAGGTGGCTGAGACAACCCTAATCAATGTTGGTAATAACAATCGATTCAGTTGGCAGGTAACCAATCCTATCAACAATTACAATATCATCCCCTACATTGGAGATTATGTAGGATGGAAAGAAAACTATAAAGGATTAAAAGGCAATTTAGATGTAAGTTATTGGGTGCTCAGGTCTGATTCTGCAAAAGCAGTTGAACAGTTTAAGCAAGTCCCTAAAATGTTGGAAGCTTTTGAATACTGGTTTGGCCCTTATCCTTTTTATGAGGATGGATTTCAGTTGGTGCAGAGTCCACATTTAGGTATGGAACATCAGTCCGCAATTGCCTATGGAAATAAATATATGAATGGCTATTTGGGTCGTGATTTATCGGGATCAGGCTGGGGTCTTAAATGGGATTATATTATTGTGCATGAAAGTGGACATGAGTGGTTTGCCAATAATATTAGCACAAAAGATATTGCAGATATGTGGGTGCATGAAGGTTTTACAAGTTACTCTGAAATCTTATTTACGGAATATTTTTATGGTAAGAAGGCTGGAGATGAATACAATTATGGCATTCGCAGTGGTATCAAAAACAATATTCCAATCATTGGGCAATACGGCGTGAACCAAGAAGGTAGTGGAGATATGTATCGAAAAGGTGCTAATTTAATACATACTGTTCGTCACGCTATTAACAATGATAGTTTGTTTAGAAGTATTTTAATTGGATTGAATACACAGTTCTATCATCAAACTGTGACCACTGAACAAGTTGAAAATTATATTTCTTTGCGCGCAGGTTTTGGTTTTCAAAAAGTATTTGATCAATATTTAAGAACGACTCAAATACCTGTATTCAGTTATAGTTATAATGAAAAAGAAAAAATATTGACCTACCAATATAAGAACTGTGTCACTGGATTTAATTTACCTGTACACTTTAATTATTTGGATAAAAAATATAGTTTCATGCCAATGGACTATCAGCCTCAACAACGCTTAATTCAGGATGCGAATTTTAACCTACAAGATTTTGTAAAAACAATTGAAAGTCAATACTATATTCGATTAGAGGAGGTAAAATAATGGAAATAAATTAGTAGAGATAAATTAGTTTTTTAACACTCTACCTAAACTGTACAACCTTTTTTGCCAATAAGGTTCTGATAAATCACTAATGGTTACACCTTGACTTGTAGAAGCATGTGCAAATTTATTATTGGTCATGTAAATACCTACATGCGAAATAGAACGGCTAGCATCTGTTTTAAAGAAAATCAAATCTCCTTCTTTTAAATCTGACCAATCAATTTTTTCACTTTGTGTATATTGTTCTGCAGCAGTTCTTTTTAAATTGGTATTGTAAATGGCGTTCATCACATCCAATGTAAAATAAGAACAGTCTACACCTCTTTTACTAGAGCCTCCTAAAACATAAGGTGTGCCCCACCACTCGTCTATTTTTTGAAGTAAGGGGATATTGTTGATTTCTTCTACTGCAATATCCATTTGAATGGAATACTTTAATTGCAACCAATTGGATTTTTCTACATCCGTTAAATTATCCGGCATTCTATCCGTACGTTCTGGTTTAGCCAAAACAGGTTCTGCTTCTAAGGCATCAGATGCTTTTTTTAAATAGACCCTACCCGGTTTTACCGATATATTATCTAAAAATTCAATGTCACTATTATTGGGTCCATTATTAGATTCCGTCACAGCTACAACAGCGGGTAAATTTCTTTTGGGCTTTGCTTTGATCTGAGCAGTTTTTGCTTTAACAGACTGGCTGAACTTAGTCATAGTCGTACAACTTGTCAAAGTCGTCATCAAAAGTATCAACCCTAATATCGTAATCTTGCCTTTTTGCATCAGCGGCAAGATAAGTCAAGAACGGTAAAATTGCCTCAATCAAGCAGATTTTAACCCTTTTTTGTGGAAAATTAAGCCCCTTCAAGCCCCCCTTTTTTACGATATTTGTGGCTTATCCCGATATCCCGAATGCCCAAATTTTCACATTTACACGTTCATACCCAATATTCATTACTAGATGGTGCTGCATCCATTGATGGTTTGTATAAAAAAGCCATCAAGGACGAAATGCCTGCACTCGCCATTACCGATCATGGGAATATGTTTGGGGCATTTAATTTTGTAAGTCAAGCTTGGAAAAATACCAAAATCATTGGCAAAGACGACAATGGTAAAGATATTTTAGCACCCACGGTAAAACCAATTGTTGGTTGTGAATTTTATGTGGTGAAAGACAGGCATATTAAACAATTTACAAAGGAACATAAGGACGATCGTTTTCATCAAGTCTTATTAGCAAAGAATGCGGTGGGTTATCAAAACTTAATCAAACTTACTTCTTTAGGGTATATCGAAGGGATGTATAGTAAGTATCCAAGAATCGATAAAGAACTGATTGAAAAATACCATGAAGGTATCATTGCCACCACCTGTTGTATTGGTGCGCATGTGCCTCAAGCCATTTTAAGAGATGGTGAAGAAGCCGCAGAAAAAGAATTTAAATGGTGGTTGGATTTATTTGGTGAAGATTATTATATCGAAATTCAAAGACATCAAATACCAGAACAAGAGATCATCAACAATACACTTCTCAAGTTTTCAAAAAAACATAAAGTAAGTGTGATTGCGACCAACGATAGCCATTATGTCAACGAAGACGACGCCAATGCGCATGATATTTTATTGTGTATCAACACTGGCGAAAAACAATCTACTCCAGGCTTCGATGATTTTGTGAATGACGAACTTCAAGTAAAAAATAGAAGATTCAAATTTCCAAACAATGAATTTTATTTTAAGACCCAATCCCAAATGATTGAGTTGTTCAGTGATATCCCTGAATCTATTGACAATACCAATGCGATTGTAGATAAAGTGGAAGTCCTGAATTTAAAAAAAGACATCCTCCTACCCGCTTTCCCAATTCCAAAAAGTTTTCAGATTCACAAGGAAGCCAACATGAATCAGTGGGAATTCTTAAAACATATTACATGGGAAGGTGCGCATAAAAGGTATGATGCCATTACTGCAGAAATCCAGGAAAGAATTGATTTTGAATTGTTCACCATTCAAACCATGGGCTTTGCGGGTTACTTTTTAATTGTGAGTGATTTTATTAGAGCAGGTAGAGAGATGGATGTGTTTGTGGGCCCTGGTCGTGGATCTGCTGCTGGTTCTGTAGTGGCCTATTGTATTGGCATCACCAATATTGACCCGATAAAATACCAATTACTATTTGAGCGTTTCTTAAATCCAGATCGTAAGAGCATGCCCGATATTGATACGGACTTTGATGATGAAGGCCGTCAAAAAGTAATTGATTATGTAGTAGAAAAATATGGTAAGGAACAAGTCGCACAAATTATTACTTATGGTACGATGGCGGCCAAGAGTAGTATTAAAGATGTGGCGCGTGTGATGGATCTTCCTTTATCCGAATCCAACTTATTAGCTAAACTAGTTCCAGATAAACCTGGTACCGAACTCAACCGTTGTTTACATGCACCGATCACAGTAAAGGAAGGCGAAAAATCTTTGGCCGAAAAAGAAGGCTATCAGTCGGATGATATTGACAATATCAAAAAGTTAAGAGAGATTTATGCGGGCAATGATTTAAGAGCTGCGGTATTACACGAAGCAGAACGTTTGGAAGGATCCATTCGCAATACAGGCATACACGCTGCAGGTATCATCATTGCACCGAGTGACTTAACCGAGATCATGCCGGTTGCGACTGCAAAAGATTCGACTTTATGGGTGACACAAATCGAAGGATCTGTGATTGAAGAAGCTGGTGTAATCAAAATGGACTTCTTGGGTTTAAAGACCCTTTCTATTTTGAAAACAGCTTTACAATTAATCAAACAAAACCATGGCGTCACCATCGACTTGGATAAAATTCCATTAGATGATGAAACCACTTTTCATTTATACCAAAGAGGAGAAACCAATGCCACTTTTCAATTTGAGAGTGTGGGCATGCAAAAATATTTACGTGAATTAAAGCCAGATAAATTTGCAGATCTAATTGCGATGAACGCCTTGTACCGACCAGGCCCTATGGCGTATATTCCAAATTTCGTTGAACGTAAACATGGTCGTGAAGCGATACAATATGACTTACCTATCATGGAAGAAATATTGGCAGACACTTATGGGATTACGGTGTACCAAGAGCAGGTGATGTTACTCAGTCAAAAGATTGCTGGATTTACCAAAGGCGACGCGGATGTACTTCGTAAAGCCATGGGTAAAAAACAAAAATCCGTTTTGGATAAAATGAAAGCGCAGTTTGTAGAAGGCGCTATGAAGAATGGACACGCAGAAAAAGCATTGAATAAAATTTGGACCGACTGGGAGGCATTTGCACAATATGCCTTTAATAAATCGCATTCTACTTGTTATGCTTATGTGGCGTATCAAACAACTTATCTAAAAGCACACTATCCCGGAGAATATATGTCTGCTGTATTAAATCATGCAGGTAGTATCGATAAAATCACCTTCTTTATGGAAGAGTGTAAACGCATGGGCATAAAAGTATTGGGCCCAGATATCAATGAATCCTTACAAGGTTTTTCTGTCAATAAAAAAGGTGAAATTCGTTTTGGATTAGGCGGATTAAAAGGCGTTGGCGAGGCTGCAATAGAAGCGATTATTATTGAGCGAGATAAAGGTGGTCATTTTGAAACCATGATCGATTTTATCAAAAGAGTGTTGTCAAAAGCAGTGAATAAAAAATCATTAGAAAGTTTGGCCTACTCGGGTACTTTTGATTGTTTCCCTGAATACCACCGTGCGCAATATTTTAATACGGGAGATGGGGATCGTACCAATGGCATGGAGAAATTAATTGCCTATGCGGGGGCCATCCAATCTATGACCACTGGCAGCACCAATACCCTATTTGGTGATTTACCTTCGGCCATGCAAGTGCCCATTCCTAAATTAGCACTCTGTGAAGAATGGACATTGACCGAAAAATTAGACCACGAAAAAGATATTACAGGAATGTTCATGAGTGGACATCCTTTGGACCATTTTAATTTTGAATTAAAACATTACGCCTTCACGCCTATCAATGAATACAACGAGGTTAAAGACAACTTGATTAGTTTCCCCAATAATCTAGGTAAAAACTTTAAGCTCGCAGGTTTAGTGACCGAAGTACAACACCGAATCACTAAAACTGGTAAGAACTTTGGTTCATTTGCGATTGAGGATTTTACAGGTAAGACGGACTTTATATTATGGAGCGAGGATTATGTCAAATTCCAAAATTATTTAGAAGTGGGACAAAAAGTCTGTATCAACGGAGCCTTTAGAAACAGATTCAATCAACCTAATAATTTTGAATTTAAGGTTCAGACAATGTCACTTTTAGAAACTGTGAAGCAGCTACAAACCAGAACTGTGGAATTGAGTTTACATCCAGCGAACCTAAGGGCCGATATGATTGAATTTTTTGAGAAGAACATCAAAGCAAACCCAGGAAGGACTTCCCTTAAAATTACATTTGTAGAACCAAGGGAGCAACTTGCTGCAAGTTTATTAACGATTGAGAAAGGCTTTTTGGTGAACGATGACTTTGTTCAGTTCCTAGACCTGAACCCAGAATTGAACGTTCAAGTAAAACTAGCCAACTAATTGTCCCCAATGAGGGATATTAAAGTGGAAAAGTCAAGATGGCAGATATTAAAGTTTGGAGCTAATTTTGTACTACTAAAATTAAGAACAAGAAAAATATAAAAATACAATTATGGCATTAGAATTCACAGACGCGAACTTTCAACAAACAGTGATTGAGAGTGATAAATTAAGTGTAATCGATTTTTGGGCAGAATGGTGTGGACCATGTCGTGCTATTGGACCAGTTATCGAAGAATTAGCTGTTCAGTACGAAGGCAAAGTGAATATTGGTAAAGTGAATGTGGATGTGAATCCTACATTGAGCATGAATTTTGGTATCACTTCAATTCCAGCTATCCTTTTTGTAAAAGGTGGCCAAGTGGTAGACAAGCAAATTGGTGCAGTTCCAAAGGCTGTATTAGACAAGAAGATCCAATCTCACATGTAATTGAAATAACGACTTTATTGAAATCCTGCTCATTCAACCGAGTGGGATTTTTTATGTACCGTAATCAAAAAAATAACAATAAATTAATTACCTTCCTTTCCTAAATTAACCCCATGGATAGATTCCAAGGCCTAATTGGCATTGTATTGATTTTAATGATTGCTTTTTTGTTTTCTAATAATAAAAAAAACATCAATTATCGCTTAGTATTGAGTGGATTAGCCCTTCAGTTAACCATTGGTATTTTGATCTTAAAAATACCTGCCATTACCAAGTTTTTTCAGATTTTAGGTAAAGGGATGGGGAAAATCGAAGAATTTGCGCGTGCAGGTGCGGCATTTGTATATGGAGGTGTTGCCGCGATGGGTCCTGCTGGTGCAACTGATTTTACCAATGGTGGATTTGTGTTTGCTTTCAACGTGACTGCGACCATTATATTAGTCTGTGTTTTAGTTGCTTTATTTTATCATTTTGGTATCATGCAACGCATCATATCGGTGATTGCAAAAGCAATGAATTTTATTATGCGTGTGAGTGGCGCAGAAGCATTAAGCAATGTAGCTAGTGCATTTGTTGGACAAGTAGAAGCACAAGTGATGATACGTCCCTATTTACCAACCATGACCAAAAGTGAAATTTTAGCAAGTATGAGCGGAAGCTTGGCATGTATTGCTGGTGGTATCCTTGTAGTATATGCCAATATGGGTGCACAAGCAGGTATGGACTTAGCACCAAAATTAATTACTGCTAGTTTAATGGCTGCGCCAGGTGCTTTGGTGATTGCAAAAATATTATTTCCTGAGACAGAAGCTTCTCAAACAATGGGTAAAGTCACTTTAGAAGTGAAGAGTCAATATAGTAACACCATCGATGCTATCACACATGGGGCTGGAGATGGATTTAAAATTGCGATGAACGTGATTGCGATGTTGATTGGCTTTATTGCATTAATTGCATTGGTAGATTGGAGCTTATTAAAAATTGGCCATCTTTTTAGCGCCAATGTAGATTTAAGCTTGAACTTTATTTTTAGCAAACTATTTTATCCAATGGCTTGGGCCATGGGGATCCCAAATGTAGATGTGCAGAATGCAGCAACCTTACTAGGACAAAAATTAACCATCAATGAATTTGTTGCGTTTAAAAGTTTAACCAGCAAAGTCATCCCAATTGTAACAGAGAAAGGATTGTTGATTGTGAGTATTGCCATTTGTGGTTTTGCTAATTTCAGCAGTGTAGGTATGTTAATTGGTGGCATTGGAGAACTCGCTCCGTCTCGTCGTAAAGACCTTGCTGAATTAGGCCTTAAAGCCTTATTAGCTGGAACCTTAGCTTCTTATTTGTCTGCAAGTATTGCAGGTATTTTAATTGGGTAAGATTTGTTTACCAGTAGTACAATCAAGGTTAAAGCTTAGCTTAAATATTGATAAAGAGTTTAAACATAAGATGGTAATCAAGCCCTTATTAAGTAACTTTGTGGCTTAATTTCATCGTTTATGAATAAGGCGCAAATTCAAGTGT
>JBILAW010000173.1:0-2567 GCA_044354025.1 Sediminibacterium sp. | reverse complement strand
CAAGCTGCTTGGCTTCCGCAAAGGTTTGTTTCCAGATTAATCTTACAAGCTTTGTCGTAATCCTTGTCAATAGGGACTCCTTGCTGCTTATTTAGGATATTTTTTTAGTCCTTTTTTTAAAAGGATTGTATCTTCGCATCTCTATTAATAAATAAATCGAATACAATGAGTTCAGTAAAAGTGGCAATCAACGGTTTTGGACGTATCGGACGTTTAGTTTTCCGTCAAATATACAATACACCAGGAATCGAAGTCGTGGCAATCAATGACCTTACTTCTCCAGCTGTATTAGCTCATTTATTAAAGTATGATAGTGCTCAAGGTCGCTTTGATGCAGAAGTAAAATCAACAGATGATTCAGTGTTGGTGAATGGACATGCTGTAAAGATTTATGCACAAAGAGATCCAGCTCAAATTCCTTGGGGTGCGCATGATGTAGATGTGGTGATTGAATCAACTGGATTTTTTACAGATAAAGAAAAAGCAGAATTACATATTAAAGCAGGTGCTAAGAGAGTGGTGATTTCTGCTCCAGCAACTGGCGAAATGAAAACAGTGGTTTTCAATACTAACCATGAAATTATTGATGGTACTGAAACAGTGATCTCTGGTGCATCTTGTACTACCAACTGTTTAGCGCCAATGGCAAAAGTTTTAGAAGAACAATTTGGTATCGTGACTGGTTTAATGTTAACCGTGCATGCGTATACCAATGACCAAAATACTTTAGATGGTCCGCATCCAAAAAATGATTTAAGAAGAGCAAGAGCTGCTGCTGCGAATATTGTTCCTAATACAACAGGTGCTGCAAAAGCAATCGGTTTAGTATTGCCAAGCTTGAAAGGTAAATTAGATGGATCAGCACAACGTGTTCCAACCATCACTGGTTCTTTAACTGAATTAACCACTATCTTATCTAAGAAAGTAACTGCCGAGGAAGTAAACGCAGCTATGAAAGCAGCAGCGAATGAATCTTTTGGTTACACCGAAGATGAGATTGTAAGTTCTGATATCATTGGTATCTCATATGGTTCATTATTTGATGCGACTCAAACTAAAGTCATGACACAAGGTGATGTGCAATTAGTGAAGACAGTAGCTTGGTACGATAACGAAATGAGCTATGTAAGCCAATTAGTGCGCACAGTGAAGTATTTCGCGAGCAAAATTAAATAAGTCAATTAAACATATACAATGCCTCCGAAATCCGGGGGCATTTTTATTCAGTTTCCAAGTAGCCACAAAAATTATAAAAGAATTTAAACATACAATATGAGCAGTTTTAACGATTTTTCTTTCGCGGGTAAAAAAGCCCTTGTTCGTGTAGATTTTAACGTGCCCTTAAATGAGCAATTTCAAATTACAGATGATACTCGTATGCGTGCGACTGTAAAAACAATTCATAAAATTTTACAAGACGGTGGCAGTGTTATTTTAATGAGTCATTTAGGTAGACCAAAAGATGGTCCTACCGAAAAATATTCTTTAAAACATGTGGTAGCACATTTGTCAGAACTATTAGGTGGGAAGGACGTGCAGTTTGCAGATGATTGCATTGGTGCAGACGCAGTAAACAAAGCAGCGGCTTTACAAGCAGGCCAGGTATTGTTATTAGAGAACCTAAGATTTTATAAGGAAGAAGAAAAAGGCGACGCAGCATTTGCAGAAAAATTAGCGAAGCTAGGAGATGTGTATGTGAATGATGCTTTTGGTACAGCACATAGAGCACACGCTTCTACAGCCATCATTGCACAATATTTTGCTAAAGAAAATAGAACCTTTGGTTTCTTAATGGAAGCAGAAGTAGTGAGTGCAGAAAAAGTATTGCACGAATCTAAAAAACCTTTTACAGCCATTATTGGTGGCGCGAAAGTGTCGGATAAAATTTTAATCATTGAAAACTTATTAGAGCGCGCAACCGATATTATCATTGGTGGTGGCATGGCGTATACTTTCTTTAAAGCGCAGGGCGGTTCCATTGGCACATCCATTTGTGAAGACGATCGTATGCCACTTGCTTTAGAAATTTTAGAAAAAGCAAAAGCAAAAGGCGTCAATATTCATTTGCCAATGGATAATATCATCACCACTGCTTTTTCAAATGATACAGAAAGAAAAAATTGCGAAAGCATGTCTATTCCAGATGGTTGGATGGGATTGGATATTGGCGAAGCTTCAAGAGCGAATTTTAAAGCAGTGATTTTAGCTAGTAAAACCATCTTGTGGAACGGTCCAATGGGGGTGTTTGAAATGTCTAACTTCCAGGCAGGAACAAAAGCAATAGCCGAGGCTGTAGCCGAAGCAACTGAAAAAGGCGCATTTAGTTTAGTAGGAGGTGGCGACAGTGTGTCAGCCGTGAATCAGTTTGGGTTCAATGATAAAGTAAGTTATGTAAGTACAGGCGGAGGCGCTTTATTAGAATATTTTGAAGGTAAAATTCTGCCAGGTATCGCAGCTATCAAGGGATAAATGGTCGTACTTGAGTAAATTATCTATAAGAACTTGTTAATTATAACCCTTCCCGGCTTCGGGAGGGGTTCTTTTTGTCAGGACTTTCCGTCATAAAA
>JBILAW010000099.1:0-6379 GCA_044354025.1 Sediminibacterium sp. | reverse complement strand
TTTAATGGTTGGCTAGGGCCATATTCTTCACGAATACTCATCAAACCTGGCATTTCTGCTTCAGCTAAACGAATCTCTTTACGTCCCCAATCTGCTAGGGTAATATCTGCTACTTTATAAGGTAGGCTAAAATCGATGTTTTGTAAACCTGACATATTTAATAATTTAGAGTGTAAAGGTAGTTTTGTAGGATAAAATGACAAAATATTTGATATTTTTAGGATATTCGGCTATTTTATTATATTTTTATGATGATTTATTCTAAAATAATATGAAAAACACTGCTCCATTAGTAGATTCGGCTAGTCCTCAACAATCTATCTCCTTAGACGAGAAGGATTTAGCCATTTTACGCCTCTTGCAGGAGAATGCGAGGATTACCGTAAAAGAAATTGCCGATCAAATTCATTTGAGTACCACGCCCGTGCATGAGCGCATTAAAAGGCTAGAAGCCGGTGGGGTCATTAAGCAATATGCCACTTTGATCGATGGGACAAAAGTGAAAAAGGGGTTGATGGTCATTTGTTATGTGTCTCTAAATCAGCACAGTAAGCAGTCAGGAGGGCAGTTTATTAAGCTAATAAATGACTTACCCGATGTGGTGGAATGCTATAGTATTTCGGGGGAATTTGACTTTATGCTCAAGATTGTGACCGAGGATATGAACAGTTATTACAATTTCCACGTGAACAAATTAAGCCAGGCCGACAATATAAGCCAGGTACAAAGCGTTTTTATAATGGGTGTCGTTAAACAAACCCATTTAATAGTATAATCATCCTCACTCATGAAACACTTCATTATGAAATATAATAAGTATCTAGGTATGGGGTTAATCCTGTTAACTATAGTGGGGTCTTTTTTTAGTTTAAGACCAGATCATAGAACAAGGGCTATTGTAATGCAATATCCTTTTGTTTTAGAATCAGTGAATGTAGTTTCTTTAAGTACCTATAGAGCAGATACTGCTGAAACAGATAGTACACCTTTAATAACGGCGAGTGGTTTTAAATTAGATAGTTTGAATCCAAAAAAACATAGAGTGATTGCCATTAGTAGAGATTTAAAAGCGTTATTTTCTTTCGGAGATAAAGTAAAATTAACCAATGCCGGAAAGTTTGATGGCATTTGGATTATTCATGATGTAATGAATAAAAGATACAGAAACAAGATTGATATTTTAATCAATCATAGCGACCGCCAAATAAGTTTAGAAGGGGTGGTTATTTCTAAGATTTAAAAATATATTTTTCTTAGAATGTTAATCGCATGACATAGTCGTCCATAAAAAAGTCATTGCCAATATCGAATTTGAATTCCGCTTCTTTAATAAAGCCATGCTTTAAATAAAAAGTATATGCTGTATTTAGTTTGTTGACTTGTAAAAATAAGGAGCTAGACCCTGCTGCTTTTGCAACTTCAATTGATTTATTTAACAAGGCCTTGCCAGCTCCAGTGCCTTGTGCAGAGGGGAGGACGTATAATTTATTGAGTTTGTGCGCTTTTGAACCTTCAACTTTTTTTGTACCATTATTTTCTTCTTCTTCAGAACTTACAGAACAAAATCCTACTGCATCCCATTGTTCGTTTTCTTTTTTAATGCTGGCTATATAAAATTCATAACCCGTATTCATTTGTTTTTCTAATGATGCATCGCTATACATCCAGTCCAACATAAAATCTATTTGTGCTTGTGATATGATATGACCATAAGTGCTGGGCCAAGTGCGCTCGGAGATAGATCGGATAAAAGCCCTATCGGATAAGCCTGCAGGTGTTATTTGAATTTCGGTCATTAGATTTTATTGACTAGCCTAATTTTTATTACCCTGAGTTTAATTGGTAAAGTTGAATTAGAATAGGATAAATGAATTAGCCTAATTGCGCTAAACTTTCTTCAATGGTTTGGATTCTAGCCAATGCATCTGCTTTCTTTTTTTGTTCAATGGCTAAAACTTCTGGCTTTGCATTTTGAACAAACTTTTCATTGCTTAATTTCTTATCTACGCTTTCTAAGAATCCTTTTTGATGTGCAAGGTCTTTTAATAAGTTTTCTTTAAGACTCTCTGTATCAATTGCTTGATCTGCTACTAAATAGAATTTATCTTTTTCCAATGCCACCACAATACTCGACCCAATAGGCGCATTGGTATAGGCCACGCTTTTAGCATTCACTTGCTTTGCTAAAATGTTTTGTATGGTTTGGTAAGCTGCGTTATGATCTGATTGAATATAAACATCAATCGCATCCTTAGGTTTAATTTGATTTTTATTTCTAGCATCACGCAAAGTAGAAATCACATTCTTTAAAAGTACGCCAGCATGCAATACTGATTCGTCTACTTTGCTTATTGGAGCCAATTCCTTCACACATAAATCCTGCGTTTGAGGTTTTAGCATATGATGAATCTCTTCTGTAATAAATGGCATGAAAGGATGTAATAGTTGCAATAGATCATCGTAGAATGCAATACTCTTTTCAAATACGGTTGCATGGATAGGTTGCTCATAGCCTGGCTTGATCCACTCTAAATACCAACTACAATAATCATCCCATATCAATCCGTAAATCGTTTTCAAAGCTTCACTTAATCGGAATGTTTTAAGCATCTCGTCTACTTCTATTTGCGTGGCACTCAGTTTTGCTTGAAACCAATCCATTGCAAATGCTGCATCTTCTGGGATAGGGCCTTCGTTACTTTGACGTGGCTCCCACATTTTTAAAAGTTTGGTCGCATTCCAAAGTTTACTATTAAAGTTTCTGCCTTGTTCTAATGTTGATTCATCAAATAATAAATCATTACCGGCAGGAGAGGCAATCATGATTCCAAAACGAACAGCGTCTGCGCCATATTGGTCTATCAATCCTAGTAAGTCTGGAGAATTCCCCAAGCTCTTACTCATTTTTCTTCCTTGCTTATCGCGCACAATACCTGTAAAGTACACATCCTTAAATGGAATCTTACCCATGTATTCTTCGCCAGCCATGATCATCCTAGCCACCCAGAAGAAAATAATTTCTGGTGCGGTTACTAATGTGCTAGTAGGGTAGTAATAATTAATTTCTGCATTGTTAGGATTGGACATGCCTTTAAATACTTCGATAGGCCATAACCAACTACTAAACCAAGTGTCTAAACAATCGGCGTCTTGATACAATTCTTTACCAACTGTTTCTGGATAAGTTGCGTGTACTTTTTCAAGATTTGCTTCCACATACACATTGCCTTCTTGATCATACCATGCTGGTATTCTGTGTCCCCACCATAATTGTCTACTGATACACCAGTCTTTGATGTTCTCCATCCAATGACGGTAAACATTTTTAAATTTAGCAGGATGGAAATGAATTTCATCCGACATTACTTTTTCTAAAGCTGGTGCAGCCAATTGCTTCATATCCACCCACCACTGTAAACTCAATCTTGGTTCCACAATAGCATCTGTTCTTTCGCTAAAACCCACTTGATTCACATAGTCTTCTATCTTCACTAAATTACCCGAAGCTTCTAAATCTGTGGCAATGATTTTCCGAACTTCTATTCTGTCTTTGCCAATATACATCGGCGCAGCTTCGTTCATCGTACCATCCTCGTTCAAAGTTTCTATGACTTCTAATCCATGTTTTTGTCCTAGGTTAAAATCATTGATATCATGCGCTGGCGTTACTTTTAAAGCACCAGTACCAAATTCAATTTCGATATAATCATCTGCGATAATAGGGATACGTCTATTGATCATTGGCACAAAAGCATGCTTACCAATTAAATGGGTATACCTAGGATCTTTAGGGTGCACACAAATGGCGGTATCTCCAAAAATAGTTTCAGGACGCACAGTAGCGATTGTAATGAATTCATCACCTGGCAGATCTAATTTGTACCTGATATGGTACATCTTCCCGTTGACTTCCTTATGTATTACTTCTTCATCACTCAATGCAGTCTTTGCTCTTACATCCCAATTGATCATGCGTTTGCCGCGATAGATCTTTCCCTTTTTGTATAAATCAATAAATACTTTTATAACTGTTTCATAATAGTCTGGGTCCATGGTAAACGAAGTACGCTCCCAATCCAAACTACATCCCATCTTTCTTAATTGCTGTAAAATAATGCCTCCGTATTTTTCCTTCCACTCCCAAGCATAACTTAAAAATTCTTCTCGACTTAAGGATGATTTAGCAATCCCTCTTTCTCTCAACATCGCAACCACTTTTGCCTCTGTGGCGATAGATGCATGATCCGTTCCAGGCACCCAACAAGGATTCATCCCTTGCATACGCGCACGACGTACTAAAATATCCTGAATGGTATTGTTCAAGCAATGGCCCATGTGTAAAACACCGGTCACATTTGGAGGAGGGATGACTACGGTATAAGCTGGCTTATCATTCGGCACACTATGAAAATAGCCTTGATCAATCCAATGCTGATACCATTTGGTCTCTACTGCTCCCGGTATAAAATTTTTACTCAATTCCATGCTAATTGCTTTTCCTATAATGAGTTACAAAAATAAGGAAAAGCCGCTAGCTATTATTGACAAAAAAATGCGAACTTGGCGACCAATGGAATTTGCAATTGTAGACATAGAAACCACCGGCGGAATGCCCCATACACATGGGATCACCGAAATCGCAATTGTGATGCACAATGGTGTGGAAGTGACGGGTAAATATGTGACTTTGGTGAATCCAAGACAAATAATCCCGCCCTTTATTGTGAATATGACGGGCATTAGTGACGAAATGGTGGCCCAGGCGCCGCTATTTGAGGAAGTCGCACCTCAGATATACAATTTATTGAAAGACCGCATTTTTGTGGCGCATAATGCAAGCTTTGACTATTCATTTGTCAGGTACTTATTGGGCAAGTCTGGATATGATTGGTCGGCACCTAAATTATGCACCATTCGTTTAAGCAAAAAAGTATTCCCTGGTTTACAAAAATATGGACTAGGCTCTTTGACGCGTGACCTTGGTATCCGCATTGAAGGTCGACATAGAGCTTGGGGAGATGCGCAAGCCACCGCAGAAGTATTGACCATGGCCATTGAAAAAGAGGGGATGGACCCGATACATTATTTATTGGCTAAAAAAGAAGTCAGAAAAAAAATTGTGCCTCCCACAGATTCATCAAGTGATGAGCATAGTGACACAATTTCGTAAAAGTAGTTTCTAATTAATATTCCGCAGTGACTCCTGTATAATTTTGAGGCGTGATTTTCTTTAATTCTTTTTTCAGAGCAACAGTAATTTTAAGTCCATCAATGAATTTATGCATTGACTTTTTATCAATCTTGCTATTGCCTCTTGTTAAATCTTTTAATGCCTCATAAGGATTAGGATATTGCTCGCGACGCAAAATGGTTTGTATTGCTTCGGCCACAACCGCCCAGTTATTTTCTAGGTCTTCATTGATCTTCACTTCGTTTAAAATCAATTTTCCTAAACCTTTTTCAATTGAGTTTATAGCAATGGTGATATGTCCAACAGGTACACCAATATTTCTTAACACAGTAGAATCGGTTAAGTCTCTTTGTAATCTGCTAATTGGTAGTTTGGCTGAAAGATGCTCCAATAAAGCATTGGCGATGCCTAAATTACCTTCGGCATTTTCAAAATCAATTGGGTTCACTTTATGCGGCATCGCACTTGATCCGACTTCGCCTTTTTTAGTTTGTTGCTTAAAGTAATCCATAGAGATATAGGTCCAAATATCACGAGTCAAATCAATTAAAATGGTATTCAATCTTTTTAAATTATCGCAATGTGCAGCAAAATGATCGTAGTGTTCAATTTGAGTGGTGAACTGCATGCGCTCAAGACCTAATACATCATCTACAAATTCATTGCCTAATGCCACCCAATTTTTCTTAGGGTAGGCAATATGGTGTGCATTAAAATTTCCTGTAGCACCGCTAAATTTTGCAGCATAAGGGATGCTACTAAATAATTCTATTTGATGGTTGATTCTTTCTACAAATACCATGAGCTCTTTTCCTAATGTGGTTGGAGAGGCTGATTGGCCGTGGGTTCTAGCTAATAATGGAACTTTTTTCCATTGCTTTGCAAATTGGTACAATCTGTTTTGCAAATTAATATAGGCTGGTAAAATTTCAGATTCCATGGCGTTTTTCCAACTCAATGGAATAGCTGTATTGTTGATGTCTTGAGAAGTCAATCCAAAATGGATCCACTCTTTCAATGCGCCCGCTTTATGTTCGTCTAAAATTGCTTTTAAAAAATATTCAACCGCTTTTACATCATGGTTGGTGGTAGCTTCGATGGCTTTAATTTTTGCGGCATCTTCCTCAGAAAAATTTTCAACAACTTCCAATAAGGCTTTTCTTAAACCTGCAGGGACTTTAAAGAACT
>JBILAW010000172.1:0-2588 GCA_044354025.1 Sediminibacterium sp. | reverse complement strand
GGGTTTATCCTTGAGTGATACCCGCTTTTTGCATGACTAAATCACTTACGCCAGTAGTAGAGTAACCACCATCATGGAATAAGTTTTGCATTGTGACCATCTTAGTTAAGTCAGAGAATAAAGTGATACAATAGTTCGCACAATCTTCTGCCGAAGCATTCCCTAAAGGTGCAATCGCGTCTGCATAATCATAAAAATCACCAAAACCTTTAATGCCTGTTCCTGCAGTTGTTTTAGTAGGCGACTGAGATACCGTATTCACACGCACTTTATTTCTTAAACCATAATGGTAACCAAAGCTACGTGCAATAGATTCTAACAATGCTTTAATATCCGCCATATCTGTATAGAATGGATAAGTTCTTTGAGCAGCAGCATACGTTAACGCAACTACGCTAGCGTGTTCGTTTAATGCATCCATATTGTAAGCCACACTTAACATTTTATGTAAAGACATAGCAGATACGTCTACGCCTTTTGCATAGTAATCGTAGTTCAATGATGGATAAGGAATATTTTTTCTGATATTGACACTCATGCCAATAGAATGTAAAACGAAATCGATTTTACCCCCTAAAATTTCTTGAGACTGTGTAAATAAGTTGGTTAATTCTTCTACGTTGGTCGCGTCAGCTGGTATAATTTTTGAATTGGTTTGTTCTGCAAGTACATTGATCTCACCCATACGCATAGCGATAGGCGCATTGGTCAACACAAATGTGGCACCTTCGGCATGGGCTTGTTCTGCTACTTTCCATGCAATTGAATTTTTATCAAGTGCGCCAGTAATGATACCTCTCTTACCTTTTAATAAATTGTATGCCATCTTTATGGGTTTATTTAATTCTTGCAAAAATAATTATAATATCCTATAAAATAGCCAATCAGTCGGCTTAATATAGGCTAAGCAAGCAATTCGTTTGCATGCTCCAAAGCTGCTTTACTTGGAGGGTCACCGCCAATCATGCGGGCAATATGGGTCACGCGCTCAGCCGCTTCTAAACTGCGCACATGCGTATGGGTGGTTTTGCCTTCTTGTTCTTTGTAGACGTATAAATGCGCCTGGCCTTTAGCTGCAATTTGTGGCTGATGGGTGATACAAAGCACCTGACGGGCTTGCCCCAATTCTTGTAACAATAAACCCACTTGTTTTGCTGGTTCACCAGAAATACCAGAGTCAATTTCATCAAAGATCATCGTTGGTAAATCAATCGATTTTCCTACCAATGATTTAATACATAACATCAAGCGACTTAATTCACCACCGCTTGCTACTTTTTTAATGGGCTCAAACTTCTGCGTATTATTGGCATCAAAAAGAAAATCAATTTTATCGATACCAAATTGATTAAAAGAAACGGTATCTAATTGCACTTTTAATTGTGCATTGGGCATCCCCACTTGATGCAATAAATGGTTCACTTGTTTTGCTAAAGGGGCAGCTTGTTTTTTACGTAGTTCACTCAAATTAGCAGCGCGCGTTGTTAAGTCTTTTTCGGTAGCAGCCACTTTTTTGGTATAGGTCTCAATGGCTTCATCTATATGCAATACTGCTTCTAAGTCTTTTGATAAGGTTTCTTGGATCTCCAATAGGGCAGCGGTAGATTGAACCTTATGCTTTTTCTGTAAATGATAGCCCTGAGACAATCTTTCTTGCATTGTACTGATTTTTGAAGCATCAATATCCATTTTGTCCTGCCATGTTTGAAGTTCACTTGTAATATCTGCTAGTTCTATTTGAGCCGCTTTGAGTCTTTCTAATAAAGGCGCAAAATTGTTCTGAAATTTTGCAATGCTTTCTAAATTATGTGCAATCTGTTTAATCTGTTGTAGTATTGGTTGGTCTGATTCATCTAATGCATGGATGCTTTGTGTTAGTTGCGCTTTAATCTCCGCAGCGTTTTCCATGAATTTTAAATCGGATTCTAATTGCTCTAATTCGTTTTCTTGTAAATCTAAAGAAGTTAGTTCCTCTAATAAATGCGATTTATAAGCAACGGTTTGATCAAAGTTTTCTTTTTGTTCAATTAACTCACTTAAATGTTTGGTCGCTGCTTTCCAATCAAAGAAAGTGCTTTGATAGGCTTCAAGTTCTTTGTGCACATTTGCTAGTGCATCTAACACGGTTCTTTGAAATTCCATATCCCCCAAACTAAGGGTATCAAATTGTTGATGCAGGTCCACCAATTGAGAAGTAAGCTGTCTTAGTTCGTTTAAATTAATTGGGGTATCGTTGATGAAAGCCCTAGACTTTCCTTGTGCATTAATTTCTCTGCGAATAATTAATTCATCTGCAAGGTCTAAATCATTCGCTTCAAAAAAGGCAGCGTAATTATTTTTGTTGGCAAGTGTAAAAATGCCTTCGATCACGCATTTTTTTGCTGGATTGCGACAAACAGAGCTGTCTGCACGATCTCCTAAAATCAAACCCAAGGCACCCATAATGATACTCTTACCCGCGCCAGTTTCTCCTGTAATCACAGAGAGTTGGTTGGATAAATTAATCTGTAAATCGTCGATTAAAATATAATTCTGTATGTCTAAATGAGTCAGCATGATGCACTGCAATATACACCCAATTTTATTTC
>JBILAW010000070.1:0-9147 GCA_044354025.1 Sediminibacterium sp. | reverse complement strand
AATAAAATTATGGACAAGAATATTCTTTTTGGTATCTGGGTCGTATCGGCCATTTACTGTGTGTACAAACTCTTTAAACGATCTAAAAATATATCCCTAGACGGTGTCATTGGTTACTCACCAGGCTTAGAAGTGGTGATGGTGATTATACTAGGCCCTTTATTGGCCATCATCGATATCTCTTTAACTTGGATCAGAATCTATAAAGATGCCGAAGAGGCGAGAAGAAGATCAAAGCAATAATTATACTTGATTACAAAAAAGCCCTCAATAGTGATTGAGGGCTTTTTTGTTTGTAATGAATATAAAATATTTAGAACGATTCTTCAATTCCACAGTGGAATTTAAAGTTTACATCCCCGGATGATATTGTCTTACTGCTTTTTGAAGGACTTCTGTTTTATCTAAAGTCATTCTTTTAAGTTGCTGTCCTTGATACATCCCTCTTTGGTCATTATAATGCTTGTCTCCCTCATTAAAACTTGCACCAAAAGTATTCACTGTTTCAATGAGTGGCAGTCCGCCATTTTTAGGAAATCTTACAAAATTGATATAGGCATCTCCACTGTTCATTTTTCTTTTGTCTTTTCCAAAAGGCTCAGACATCACTGCGGCTAGCACATCTGGCATACCACCTTGTGGCCAATTTTCTTTTCCTCTAACCAATTTTTGCACCTCCCCTAAGCTTAGATCCGTTCGGCCATAATTGCTTTGTAAAAAATCATAGATGATTTGATACACTTTCACCGCTTCTGCCATGGTAAGCTTATCTTTATTACGACCCTCCATCACCAATGGTACATTGTAATACGCTAAATTATAGATCAATGCCCCCTTGCTTTCCGCAACTGCGTTGAGGTCCCAGTTTTTTAAAGTGGTGATGATAGAAGCTAGTTGTGGGTATTTGTTTTCATCCACCATAAACATCGTGTCTGCAGTAAATCCGTATGGAAACAAAATTGGATTCGGTAATTGACGATCAAACTTAATGCGCTTAATGTCTTCGTAACTAATTTTATCTAATTGATCAATTAAGTCTTTAGCGCGTCTACTTCTGTTATCATGGTAGGTTTCATACCCATCATTCACATCAAAATCTTTTGGATTCAAATTATCGGATTCGCTGCTTGCTAAAAAAGGCGAGTGGTTGGCGTTGAATAAATAACCACTTTTTGGATTCGTCATTTGAGGTAAAGCGCTTAATGGTTTGAATTCAGTCCATAAAGTCGCCATTGTATTTCCAGGCAGGGTGCTATTCCAGTGATAGCTTGTGTCTTTATTGCGATAAGGCATTTTACCATTGGAGATGTAAAAAATAGTATCTGCTTTGTCTGCATACATGATATTAAACATCGGTAAATGGTTTTGCTCCAATGCGCTTTTGAATTCTTTAAAATTAGTTGACTTGTTCATGGCATACCATTGTTGCAATGCACCCGCGTCCATTAATGCTGGCAGACGCATCGAAAAATATGCACCCTTAGGCGTGGCTACAGTTGGACCATAGATAGACTGGTAGGCTGTTTTGTATATTGGAAAAGGAATGCCTTTGATGCTTAATTTAATTTTTCGCTTTTCTAATTTTAGCCAATTGCCGTCCACTTTATATTCGCCAGGATGCGACTTACTTGTTTCTAATTGATAGATGTCTATTTTATCTTGAAAATTAACGGTATGCGCCCAAGCTAGGTTTGGCGTCACACCATGAAAAATCATAGGTGCGCCTGGAAACAATCCACCTAAAATATTCCAGCCTTCTTCACTTTGTAGATGTGCTTCATAAAATGCGGTTGGACCTTCGATAGGCTGATGTGCGTTGATCACTAGCATGGTTTCTTCAGATGTAGATTTCTTAGCATTGATCGCAAATGCATTACTGCCTTCTCCTGTGAAGCCTTCTAATTTTGGAATGGTACCATTTAAAATTTTTGGTAAAGCTTTATCTACCCCACAAAATATAGCTACTGAAAATGCAGCAGAAGCTAAATATTCCTCGATCGTAATTGGGAATACATGTTTATTTAAAACCTGATCTGGATGCGCCTTGGCATAAGCTTCTAATCCTAACAAATAGCCTTTTACCAATTGTATGAATTTAGGATCAAACTGATTCATCTGAGCAATAACTGTTGCTTTTGTATTTAATAAACCAAAAACAAAATCAATGGGCGCTCCTTTTTTACCCATATAAGTGGCAACTTTTCCTTTTCCAGTTAGGATCAGCATTTGCATTGTTTTAAAATCATCTTCTGCGTGTGCCCATGCAAGGCCGTATGCCACTTCTGCATCGGTGGGTGCAAAAATATGTGGCACACCAAAACTATCTCTAGCGATGTTAATTTGCTCTGTACGAATGATTGGAGGGTTTGAATATTGTGCAGAACTTGATAAGATGCAAAACAGGAATGAGAAAAAGAATAAATAACGCATTGGATTAAATTAATTTAGGCAATTGGGAAAAAGAAAGGTAATATATAAAAATGCATCTGCAAAAATATCGAAAATTATCTACACCGTGTTAAAGAAGAAGTGCAATTTTTAACATCTATAATTTTATAAAAGGGGAAATAGGTTTTACCTTTGAGGATATTTTAAATTAGGGCTTTCAAAGATTGAATTACAAAATGAAATTTATAAAAAAAGGTGCGTTCTATTTTATATGCACGATTGTATGCTTTTTTCAAATTCAATTTAGTTTTGGACAGGATAAATTCGTTTTAAACGGAAATGTAAAAGACCAAGCAACTGGAGAGGCTATGATTAGAGCCGTCATAAGGATTGAAGAGTTGCCAAGCCTTGGGGTGCTTTCCAATGAATATGGATTTTATGCAATTTCTCTACCAAGGGGAAGATATACCCTTGTTGTTTCACAATTAGGGTATGAAAAATTCAAAGAACAGGTACAACTTGATAGTAATTTAAATTTAACAATTTTATTGAAGCCTGCTAATACATTGAAAGAGGTGGTGGTTGAAAGCGGAAGAAAAAATGATAACCTTTTAAAACCTCAAATGGGAACAGAAACACTTAACCTAAATGCCATTAGCAAAGTGCCTGTTATTTTTGGAGAAAAAGATATTTTAAAAACACTTCAACTATTACCTGGTGTGAAGTCGGCCGGAGAGGGCAATAGTGGCTTTTATGTTCGAGGCGGAGCAGCAGATCAAAATTTAATTTTATTAGACGAGGCACCGGTCTATAATGCATCCCACCTTCTTGGTTTTTTTAGCACTTTTAACAGTGATGCGATAAAAGATGCCACTTTAATTAAAGGCAACGGACCTGCACAATATGGTGGCAGGCTTTCTTCTGTATTAGATGTAAAAATGAAAGAAGGTAATAACCAAGACTTTAATGTAAATGGTGGCCTTGGATTGATTAGCAGTCGAATTAGTATTGAAGGTCCGCTTCAAAAAGAAAAGTCTTCCTTTATCGTATCTGGAAGAAGAACCTATGCAGACATTTTTCTACGTGCCTCAGATGAATTTAAAGACAATGTTTTGTATTTCTACGACTTAAACATGAAAGCGAATTATAAGATTGACGAAAAAAATAAAATATATCTTTCTGGTTATTTTGGAAGGGACGAATTAGGATTAGGAGATGCCTTTGGCATTGATTGGGGAAATAAAACGGGCACGATTAGATGGAACCGAATCGTATCAAGCCGATTATTTTTAAATACCTCTTTAATATATAGCGACTACAATTACAATGTGAAGCTTAAAAACGGCTTAACTAATTTTAATATCAATTCCAATATTAAAGACCTTAACCTAAAGCAAGATTATACTTTTTACCTCAACCCAAAAAACACATTGCGTTTTGGATTCAACAGTATTTTACATACGATTACGCCAAGCACATTTAGCGGAACCGTGACCAATAGTAATCCGAAAAGGGGCAGAAATGGACTTGAAAACGCCCTCTATATAAGCAACTATTATAAAACATCTGATGATTTAAGTGTAGACTATGGACTACGCCTTTCTGCTTATAGCTTAATGGGTGGAGATGCCTATAATATATATGAAAACGATTTGCTTGTAAATACAATACGATTAGATAAGCAAAGCTTTGGTAAGACCTATGTGAATCCTGAACCAAGGATAACGGCCAACTACCGTGTAACAGACCAAACAAGTATCAAAGCAGGATATGCTAGAAATGTGCAACACCTGCACCTACTTAGTAATTCAACAGCTTCAAGCCCCTCTGATCAGTGGATTGGAAATTCCTACAATATTCAACCTGAAATTGCGGATCAGCTGAGCGTAGGTTTTGTGCAAGGATGGAAAAATAATACCTATGAACTAAGCACCGAATTGTATTATAAAAATTTACAGAATCAAGTTGACTATAAGGATGGAGCTGAAATATTTACTTTAGCCGATGTCGAGACTGCGCTCTTGTTTGGTATTGGACGCGCTTATGGTCTTGAACTTTTATGGAAGAAAAAAGAAGGATTATTAACGGGATGGATAAGTTATACTTTATCAAAAACTGAAAGAAAAATTACTGGTATTAACCAGGGCAATTGGTACAATGCAAAACAAGATAGAACTCATGATATTTCTATTGTAGGCATCTATACCCTTAATTCAAGATGGTCCATCTCTTCTGTTTTTGTATATAATACCGGTGATGCGGTTACATTTCCAACAGGAAAATATTCCATTCAAGGACAGACGCTCTATCAATATGCTTCGAGAAATGGAAACAGAATGCCCTCCAATCATAGAATGGACCTGAGTGTCACTTATGATAAGAAAAGAAAAAAACGCATTCAAGAATCTTGGAACTTCAGTTTATACAATGTGTATGGCAGAGAAAATGCATTTCAAATTAATTTTCAAGATGACCCAAAGGACCTTAGTAGAACACAAATTATTCAAACCTCTTTATTTAGATGGGTACCTAGTGTCACTTATCAATTCAAATTTTAATGATGTTTAAAAAATATATTAGTACAATTTTATTGGGGATTTTTTTATTGGGTTGTGAAAAGGAAATTCAATTAGCCTTAGATCCCAACCAGTCTTTACTTGTCATTGATGGAAGTATCACAGACGAGGCTGGCCCTTATTATATTAAGCTTAGCAAGTCGACTGGTATTTCAGAAGCTTCTAATTTTTTGGCAGTGACTGGTGCCCTTGTCATTGTTAAAGACAACCTTGGACAAATTGATACACTCAAGCATGAAAAAGAGGGGAGGTACAAAACCAATAAAATAAAAGGTGTCTACGGGAACACGTATTATTTAGAAGTGCAAGTTGCTGACAAAAAGTATACGGCCAATGCGACTATGCCACAAAAAGTTGCCTTAGATAGTTTAAGGATCAATCCCTTAGCAGTCAATGGTGAAACTAGATATAACGTCATCCCGGTTTACGCCGACCCAATCCAGTTGGGCAATAGCTATCGTTTTATTCAAAAGATCAATGATACACTGGACCAAACCTTTTACGTATTCAATGACAATTTGAATAATGGAAAAGTGAATCAACGACCGCTAAGAGGAGGATCAGATTCTTTAGAAGTAAAATTAAAAGATATTGTTGCTGTAGAAATGCAATGTATCACAAGACCTATTTATTTATATTACTACACCCTGTATCAACAATCGGGCGCTGGACCAGGCGGTGGAACAACTCCTTCTAATCCACCCTCCAATATTGTTGGTGGCGCATTAGGTATTTTTTCCGCACATACTGTGCAAAGAAAACAAATACAAATCAAATAAAAAAAGGGCGCAATTGCGCCCTTTTTTTATTGTAGGAATTCAAAATAATTATTTTTTCTTTGCAACTGCTGCTTTTAAAACCTTAACCAAGTTTGGTATGTCTTCTACATTCTTTTCTGTCCAAAAATATAAGAACTTACCAGTACTTGCCTGTGTGTTTTCGTCAATTACGGGAATACTAATAGAAATTCTTTTTTCTTTTTCTACTACAGTATAATAGAATACCATTTCTTTTGCTTTAAAAATAAACTCACTAGACTTATTACTTAATGATAGTCCTAGATTTGGTACCACATTTTTTTCTAAAAAACTTATAAAATCATTTACCTAATCCAATATAGGCAAAAGAAGTAGTTTCGTCTTTTTTCCTCATTCCAAAGCCTCCAATAGAAGCGGAAGGATCAGCAGTTTTTACCATCATTTCTAGTTGCAGCGCATTTAGTTTTTCTCCCGTTCTTAAATTTTTTAATTCTACAGGGAAAAAATGCACATATTCTCCAATTCCAGATTTAAACTCTGCCTGGGTACTCCAATCTCTAAAAAAATTGAACTGGGGTTCAATACCAATAAACTTCCTCGTTGCTGATTGACCATCAACAAATATTTGTTGTCCTATTGTTTGAGATGCAAGGAATATGGATATAATCGTAAGTACTTTTTTTCATCAAGTTAATTTTAAATTTTCAAAAAACTAGTGATACCATGTTCTTATTACCCTGGTATTGTAAACAACCTTTGGCTGATTATTTCCATAAGCTACACCAATATCCCTAGCAGCAGAAATTGCTCTTTTACGAATATCCACTTCGTCTTGTTGAACTTTTAAAGTTAATTTCCACTCTCTACCATCTTTTTCTTTTGCCCATGCCCTAACTTCATTTGCAACTTTTTGAGCTTCTTGATTACACTTTGAGTCTGTTGGAATTTCTGCCAAGTAAGTGCTTGTCGTTTCTATGTCCTTAGACGCCCAAGCACCTTTGGCTTTGCCAAGTGAAACCTCACATCGATGGTCTTGGATATTTTGCAGCATGCCCTTAATTTCCGCATAACAACTCATATCTGGAGTATAATTAGAAATATAGTTAGCCGCTTCATCCCAATTATTTTGTGCAATTAGTGCCTTGGCTTTACTAATATTTAATTGGCAATCATTCTCGGCTTTTGCTTTATAAATTTTAACTCCAAGTTCCATAGCGTCGTCATAACATGTTTTACAAACTTCTGGGACATCTGCCAATACATATAAGGCATTATCATATGATTTTTGATCAGATAGTGCGCTAGCCTGTTTAAGAATAAAATCACATTTAGAATTATAATATTCTATAATCTTACTTTTACCCTTTTCAATAAAAGCTAAAATATTTTTATCGGAGGTTTTTATTTTTTTTAATGCATCTATATAAGCTTTGGTTTCATTATCACCAATAGCCTTAATATTGATAGCCTCTGTTGCAAAAATAGTACCGTCCACGCCATCGCCTATGATTAGGTTGACTTCAAGCTCAAGTATAATTTGATCTGGAGGGCCAACAATGATGTTTTTAGACAACTCATTTATTTGACCACTAATCAAAAATCTTTGTGATGCTCCAGATCCACCCATACCATTGGCAGCAACTATTGCATTTAATTTAGATTCAAACAATTTTTGAGCTGCAGGTTTAATGTTGGCATCTGCAGGTACATAGGTATTTAATACAATTCTAGCGATGTCATCGCTTTTGCTAAGTGAATTTTGTGCATTTGATACAAAACTCAAAAAAAGCAAAATAAAACTTAAAAGTGTTTTCATTTTAAAAAATTTATTCTGGAGTAGTTCCAATTACAAGTGTAGCAAGGCCAAGTTTTCCGGGTTCCACTGTAGAATTAATTTCAAACTTTTTTAAATATCTTTTAAGCTCTTCTAAAAATGTTTGTGCAGTTACGGCAGATGGCTTTGCAGTCTTAGATAACTTGTTAACTCTCGTTAAAGGAATTCTTATATCTTTAAGCGTCATTTTGTTTTTCGATGCTGATACATTTCCTTCAGAAAGTGCATTGTCGGTCATCCAAGCTCCAATGATTTCTTTCAATGGGTAAGATTCTCCTTCAACATTATACTCTTTATCTAAACTACCCTCAAAACTTGAAGAAGTTGTAATTGTTAATTCAACTTTTCTTCCTTGAGCTTGCATTTTATCAAAATATTTTTGAAATCTTCCTATAAAGCCATCCATTTTATCATTTACAGACTGTAAAATTAATTCTCCAATAGATGCAGATCTAGACTCTGGACCAAACCCTCCTTCTTGTGAAGCGGGCTCCGAGGTATAAGAATCAAGCGCTTCGAGTTGATATTCTAATTGATAATTAGGCAATTTGGGAATCACTTTCCAATAGGCTGATATTTTTATATCTGGTGACACTTTATTAATTATCTTATCTAACATAGAAAGTTGTCTACCATCATCGGAAAATTCATCCTTAATCTTCTCTTCTTCGATTTTTCTAATTTCATTTTGTAAGTCGACTAGATTTTCATAATCCCTATCAATAAAAAGTTTTTTTATGCTGCTCATAGCAGTCATAAACTCTTCATCTAAAATAGCTTTTTCATAATCAGGGGTGATTTTAAAACCACCATTTTGATCATCTGTTTTTTTAACATATCCCTTAGCCTTACACCAAGTGTCACTTGGATAAATCATAATGCTTGGCTTAGCAACGCTTTTATCAAGTTTTGCAAATTTTTCAATGATACCATCTGTTTCTAATTGCTCTCTTAAAGCAATTACATTTACCTGTACGGTCATGTTAACACGATATTCTGTCTTTGTTACTTGGTCAACCTTGTCTGGTCTTCCTGTTGGAAGAATAACAAATTTTGAAAAAGTACCGCCTTCTGCAAAAAAGGCATCGAAATATTCTCTTTTTTCTTCAAATAAATTAGCGTTTTTGGTTAATGCTGGTTTTGTTTGACAACCAACACTATTCCCAAATACGCCTTTGAAAATAACACCATGTACTGCATTTTTCTTTGATTGATTAATCGATAATTTATCGTCTCTTAAATAAGAAACCACATCGATTAAATAAGAATTGTCAGAACCTCCGGTCCCTTTACAACTAAGCTCATATCGCCACTCTTCGGTGGCGATATTTGCTTTTTTCTGATCTCTTCCTGTTTGAGCATTTGTCAAAGTGACAAACAAAAAAAGAAAAGAAAATAAGAATAATTTTTTCATAATTTATTTGATATTTTATTTAACTAATCTTACATAAAACCACTCTCTAGCATCTTTATTTTTACCTTTAAAATAAGTTTGTTCGATTTCTTGTTTTGGAGCTCCGTAACGATTATCCCAAACTTTACTTTTATCTACTTCAATTGTACCAATTTTATTATACTCTCCTCCTCTTAT
>JBILAW010000002.1:0-28776 GCA_044354025.1 Sediminibacterium sp. | reverse complement strand
ACATACACTTCGTCAAATAAGCCCGTCGCCTTTGTATTATCATAAGTATGTCGAATCACCGACTTGTCGCCAAGCATTTGCATCAGCTTTGCTGGAAACCTTGTAGCTGCGTACCTGGCTGGTATAAATGCGCCAACTTTAATCATGGATAATTTTAATTTTTACGAATTTGTAAAGCGATTACTTAATAATCTGATTTAATGCTTTTGTCAAAAGGCATCCTTAATTGATAAGAGATGTCTGCGTGTTTTGAATTGTCTACTACATCTAAGCCGTATACAATATCTTTCATATCCGTGCTATCATAGGTTCCAAAAAGTCGATCCCAGAATGAGAATATATTTCCATAGTTCGCATCTGTTTGTGGTCTTGTTACATGATGATGTACACGATGCATATTTGGCGACACCAATATAAAACCAAAAGTTTGATCAAACCATTTAGGAATTTTAATATTCGAATGATTGAACTGCGATAAAACTACACTAGCACTTTGATACAAAAGCACCAACCACATGGGCGCACCCAATACCATTACACCAATGATGGCAAATACTGCTCTAATAACTGATTCGCCAGGATGATGACGATTTGCTGTTGTGGTGTCTACATAAATTTCCGCATGGTGCACCATATGAAACTTCCATAAAAATTTGACTTTATGTTCGATCATATGCACAAGGTAGGCGCCTATTAAATCCAATAACATTAAACTAATGATGAGTTCAAGCAAGATGGGCATTTTTACAACTTGTAATAAGCCCCATCCATTCGCTACCACAAAATCACTCGCCTTTACCATCAACAATGCAAATGCAAAATTGATTACGATAGTAGTTAATGTGAAAAATATATTTAATGCAGCATGTTTGGTTTTATTGTACTTGAATTGAAATAGTGGCACTGCCGATTCAATGATCCAAAAAAAACTAATTCCTCCGGCAAGAATCAATGCACGGTGCAAACTTGGAATGGTTTCAAAATAGGTTTTTATCGCCTCTAACATAGCAATGTATTTTATGCATAAATGTAAATAAAAAACCCGATGTTCTGCTGTCAGATACACCGGGTTCTTCTTAAGTCTTGTTAAAGACTTCGTATAGGATAGGGATTAACTATTTAACATTAATGGCATCACCAACATCAACAAGTCCTCTCCTGGAGCTTGTTCTGAAGGTTTGATTAAACCTGCCTTACTTGGCGTAGACAATTCAATAAAAACCTCGTCCGTATCCGCTGCATTCAACATCTCGATCAAAAACTTTGCGTTGAAGGCAATTTGGATATCTTCTCCTTGGTATTCACAACTCATGCGCTCGTTCCCCTCAAAACTAAAATCAATATCCTGCGCAGCCATCTGTAATTCATTGCCTGTAATATTTAAAGCTACCTGATTGGTACTTTTATTACTAAATACATTCACGCGGCGTAATGCATTTTGAAAATCGTGCTTATTCACTGTTAAGCGATAAGGATTGTCCGCTGGAATCACCACTTTATAGTCTGGGAATCTTGCATCAATCAATCGACAGATTAATTGTGTAGACCCGTGTGCTACAAATAAGTGGTTATTGTTAAAGCTAACTGTGATCGCATCGTCATTATCTGGTAATGCGTTCTTTAATAAATTAAGTGGCTTTTTAGGCACGATGAAGGAAGCATTTTGAGTCGCTTTTACATCCGTTCTTTTATATCTTACCAAACGGTGTGCGTCTGTAGCTACAAACTGAACGCTCTCCTTTGTTAATTCAAAGAAAACACCTGTCATTGCTGGACGCAAATCGTCTCCGCTTACAGCAAATAATGTTTTATTGATCGCTGTTAACAAACCACCACTGGTCATGTTAAAGCCTGTTGTATCGTCTGCTGTAGGCTCTTTTGGAAAGTTGTCCGGATTTTCACCCATCACTTTATACTTTCCATTATCGCTTGTAATTTCTACTGCATAGTTCTTATCAATATTAAAAGTCAGTGGTTGGTCTGCAATATTTTTTAAAGAATCAATTAAGATTTTTGCAGGAATACAAACACGTCCGTTCACCTTGCTCTCTACTTCCATTTGAACACGCATGACTGTTTCTAAATCGGTTGCTACAATGTTTAATTTTTTATCTTCTATTTCGAATAAAAAATCTTCCAAGATAGGCAATACAGTATTGGTATTAATGACACCAGAAATTTGTTGAAGGTGTTTTAATAAAGAAGAAGAAGATACAATAAACTTCATGCGTTCTATTTTTGATTTTTTAGGGTGGCTGTTTCCCCTTGAATAACTAGAACGAAACTAAAGCAAAATCTTAAGATTAAAAAGCTATTTTAGCAATTCTTATTGACATTATGAAGAAAGTTCGAATTGGTAAGGAGCAAGCTATACAAAGGATACGGCACTATTGTGCCTACCAAGAAAGGGCCCAACAAGAGGTCAGGGATAAACTATACGAACTGGGTATGACCAAGGACGAAGTGGAAGAAATTATGTCGGACCTGATTGCCGAAAATTTTTTAAACGAAGAGCGATTTGCTGTTCAATTTGCAGGGGGACATTTTAGAATTAAGGGATGGGGTAAGGTTAAAATTCAACACGCATTACAACAAAAAAGGGTGAGTAGCTACAATATCAAAATTGGATTAAAAGCCATTGATGGGGATGCTTATCTCAAAACCTTAGAACAGCTGGCGACTAAAAAATGGAATAGCTTAAAGGGAGAACGAGGCCTAAGCCGCATGGCCAAAACATATGCATTCTTGCACCAGCGTGGATTTGAGCCAATATTATACCAGCCCATTGTGCAGAAGCTTTATAAGCCCTAGGTAAAAAGCCTATCCATAAAATTGCATTATATTTACATAGCATTTTTTGCATAGACCTTTAAATTGATTCCCTTGTCAACACTTAAACTTACATTGATTCAGTCCCATCTTTATTGGGAAGACAAAGGCGCTAATCTTGCTTTTTTAGAACAAAAAATAATGAACCTGGATGCGCCGACAGAAATCGTCATCCTGCCAGAAATGTTCAATACCGGATTTAGCATGCAGCCTGAATTACATGCAGAAACCATGGAAGGGCCGAGTGTTGAGTGGATGCGTCGAATGGCCATGGCAGAAAAAATTATTCTTACTGGTTCTTTAATGATTCAAGAAGGGGGTCAATATTATAATCGACTTATCTGGATGTTGCCCAATGGTGAATATGGTCATTATGATAAGAGACATCTTTTTGCATTCGCTGGAGAAGACCAACATTATACCGCAGGCAACAAAAGACTCATTGCAAGTGTAAAGGGTTGGAAAATTAATTTACAAATATGTTATGACCTGCGTTTTCCCGTTTGGGCAAGACAGGCATCTAATAACGAATACGATGTGTTAATCTATGTGGCCAACTGGCCAGAAAAAAGAAGCCATGCTTGGAAAACTTTATTGGTTGCAAGGGCGATAGAAAATCAAGCTTTTGTGGTGGGTGTAAACCGAGTGGGACTAGATGGAAATAACATTAATCATAGTGGAAACTCAATGGTGGTAGGTCCTTTAGGTGAAGTGATGTACCACTGCGCGGATCAAGAATCGGTGTTTCAAATTACATTACATCGCGAAGAACTTGAAGCCACAAGAAATCAATTTCCATTTTGGAAAGACGCAGACTTTTTCACCATTCAATCTACCTAATATTTTATGACTTTAGATTACTCAGCAAAGGCGTTGTTCACGGGTTCCGAATGGTTGAATGATGTAGTCATACATATTGAAAACAATGTAGTGGTTGGAATAGATCAAAAGGGATTTGATGCGAATGGTGCAATGCCTTTTATTATTCCTGCACTAATTGATTTACAATTGTATGGTGCTGATGGAAAATTATTATCTGAGTTTCCTGAAAAAGAGACGATCGAAAAAATTTATCAATACTGTATAGAAAGTGGTACTGGTTTTTTTCAACCCACCATTGCATCCCAAAGTATGGACGTTATTTATGCATCTATTGATGCTGTAAAAGCTTATCAAGCCGCTGGTGGAAAGGGTTGTATCGGATTGCACATAGAGGGCCCCTGGATTCATACAAGCAAAAAAGGCGCGCATGATGTATCGGTGATTCATGTGCCTGATATAAAAGAAGTGGTTTCTGTTTTAGCCTATGGAAAAGATGTCATTGGCATGATTACACTTGCGCCTGAAGTTTGTACACCAGCAATTATTAAAACCATTCAGGCTGCGGGCATTGTTGTTTCAGCTGGTCATACCAATGCATCTTACGAAACTGCGATGCAGTTTTTTGATGATGGCATTCCTGTTGCAACACATCTTTTCAATGCGATGAGTGCCTTTCAACATCGTGCACCAGGTGTTGTTGGTGCGTTGTTCAATCATCCAACTGCCATGAGCAGTATCGTTCCAGATGGTTATCATGTTGATTTTGCTGCAATACGTGTTGCTAAAAAAATAATGGGTGATCGATTATTTTGTATTACCGACGCGGTAACATCAACCAGCACGGGATTGTATCAACATACACTAGTTGGTGACAAATATGAATCAGCTGGAACCCTTAGTGGCTCAGCATTAACACAACTAAAGTCAATTCAAAACTTAGTGGAACATGTAGGCATACCACTTGATGAAGCAATCAAAATGTGTAGTGTATATCCAGCCAAAGTGATGCAACATAAAAATATAACTGGTACAATAGAAATAAATAAAAAGGCCAATCTACTTTGTTTATCAGCAGAATTGGCCATTCTAAATAAGGTGATCAATCATTAAACCTCTTTTCCAAAAGCGTTCCAGCCCTGTGCAGTAATATCAAATAAATTATTTCCTTTGGTAATCAATTTAGTGCCCTCTGATGCATCACACATATATCCAATCACACTGATCTCTTCTTGCATTGTCATTTTATCATAGTCTGCTTGCTTCATGGTAAACAACAATTCATAATCTTCACCTCCATTCAACGCACAAACAGTTGCGTCTAATCCAAACTTAAAGGCAGCAGCCTTACTTGCTTCGTTGATTGGAATTTTTTCTTCATAGATTCTACAGCCCAATTCAGATTGTTTACACAAGTGCAATACGTCAGAACTCAAGCCATCACTGATATCCATCATGGATGTTGGTTTGATCTCTAATTTTTCAAGCAAATCAATAATGTCTTTTCTTGCTTCTGGTTTTAACAATCTTCCTACGATATAATCTTCGTTTTCTAAATTTGGTTGTATCTGTGGATTATCTAAAAAGATTTGTTTTTCGCGTTCCATCAATGTTAATCCCAAAAATGCTGCGCCTAAATCTCCTGATACACAAATTAAATCGCCCGATTCGGCTGTGCTTCTTTTGATGTACCCATCTGGTGCCACTTCACCCAATGCAGTCACAGAAATAATCAATCCTTTTTGAGAAGTAGATGTGTCTCCACCTATTAAATCCACCCCATATTTATCACATGCAATGGCGACACCTTCGTAAAATTCTTCTAGCGCTTCTAAACTAAAACGATTGCTGAAAGCTACGCTCATCGTGATTTGTGTGGGTTGCGCATTCATTGCATAAATATCGCTTAGGTTCACTACCACCGATTTATATCCAAGATGTTTTAATGGTGTATACATTAAATCAAAATGCACGCCTTCTATCAATAAGTCGGTGGTGATCACAGTTTGTTTTCCAAAATGATCTATCACTGCTGCGTCGTCACCTATTGACAAAACGGTGGATGCGTTAAGTGTTTCAAAATTTTGTGTTAATCGATCTATCAATCCAAACTCACCTAATTTTTCTATCTCTGTTCTTTCTGTTGACATAAAATATTGCTGTTACTTTTATTTACTCAATAATTTTTTAGGCTTTACGCCTCTATAAATTGCCCCCATTCACCACGGATAACAATTGGTCATGAATAAAACCATTGGTTGCTATGATGCCCGGCTGATATGGATTGTATGCGTTACCCGTTAAGTCTGTTACTTTTCCTCCTGCTTCTTCTACCATTAAAAATCCTGCAGCACTATCCCATGCCTGAAGTTTGTGTTCATAAAATCCATCAAATCTTCCAGCAGCGGTCCAGCATAAATCTAATGCTGCACTTCCTAGTCGACGAACTGGTATCGCTTTTCGTACTAGTTTTTCAAAAACTTGCAATGGTCCATTTTCACTATCTAAATATTGATAAGGAAATCCTGTCACCAAGCAGCTATGTAAAATGGAATCTTTATTGCTCACCTTAATTGGTCTACCGTTTAAAGTAGCGCCTTGTCCTTTTTCTGCAAAATACAATTCATTCATGAATGGATTATATACCGAACCTAGAATCATTTCTCCTTTATGTTCTACACCAATACTTACGCAACAAATTGGGATGCCATTTGCAAAATTAATCGTGCCATCAATGGGATCGATGATCCATTTTGTATCAGATAAGGAAGCCATCTCACCTGTTTCTTCGCTTAAAATAAAATGATCTGGAAATTGAGATTGAATTAACCCGATAATTGCTTTTTCTGAAGCATGATCTGCCTCTGTCACCAAGTCATTTATAGAAGATTTACTCGCAATTGTAAAAGTACCGTTAAAAAAACGAGTCAACTCTTTTGCTCCGAGTTCTACAGCCTGAATTAGCGTATTTTTAATCATGTTACAAAAGTAGGTTCGTTTGCTCGAATAACATTCGTATTTTTGTAACAAATATTTAAAAGTAAAACCCGTTTCTGTAGATGGCGCTTTTTGAGTTTAATTTACCAAAGAACATTAGCAAAGCTTTAGGCTTGCAGCCTAAAAATCCAAGAGGCGCTCAAATGCGCGTACTCAAAAAATTATTAAAAAGAGCACGTTACACAGCTTTTGGCCAAAAAAATAAATTCGACGAAATTTTAACTAGTAAGCATATTGGAAAAAAGTTCCAAGAAATAGTGCCAACTTATAATTACAATAAGATCTATAAAGAATGGTGGCATTTAACACTTGAGGGCCAATCAGATATTTGTTGGCCAGGAAAGATCAACTATTTTGCTTTAAGCAGTGGTACCAGTGAAGCTGCAAGTAAGTATATTCCCATTACAAACGACTTATTGAGAGGCAACAAGATCGTCATGATTAAGCAATTGATTAGCTTGTTTAAATATCGTGAAATACCCTTGTCTGCGATGGGACGTGGTTGGCTTACCTTAGGTGGTAGTACCGATTTACAAAAAGGTGCGGGTTATTATGCAGGGGACTTGAGTGGGATCACTGCAAAAAAATCTCCTTTTTGGTTTCAACCTTTTTACAAGCCTGGTAAAAAAATTGCGAAAGAGCGCGATTGGAATAAAAAATTAAAAGAGATTGTAGAGAAAGCCCCTGAATGGGATATTAGTTTTGTAGTAGGCGTCCCTGCCTGGATTCAGATGTGTTTAGAGATGGTGATAGAGCGCTACAAACTTAACAATATCCACGAAATCTGGCCTAATCTAACTTTATTCGTACACGGTGGAGTGAGTTTTGAGCCCTATAAACATGGTTTTGAAAAGTTATTAGGAAAACCGATTGAATATGTTGAAACCTATTTAGCAAGCGAAGGATTTTTAGCATGGCAGGATAAGCAAAATGCGGTAGGAATGCGCTTAACCTATAACCAACATATCTTTTTTGAATTCGTTCCTTTTGACGAAACAAACTTTGATGAAAATGGAGAAATGGTGGAAGATCCAGAAACCCTAATGATTCACGAAGTAGAAGAAGGCAGGGATTATGCGGTTTTGATTAGTACACCTGCTGGAGCATGGCGCTATTTAATTGGAGACACGGTTCGTTTTGTAGATAAAACCAATGCAGAAATTATCATCACAGGAAGAACTAAACATTTTTTAAGTTTGGTGGGTGAACATTTGAGTGTGGACAATATGAATAAAGCCATTCAGTTGGTGAGTGAGGAATTGAATTTATCTATTCCAGAGTTTACTGTAACTGGTGAACCAGATGGAAACTTTTTTGGACATCATTGGTATGTAGCTTGTGATCATGCTATTGATGAAATATTATTAGCAGAAAAATTAGATGAAAAATTAATTCAACTCAATGACGATTATGAGATTGAACGAAAAAATGCACTTAAGTCTATTAAAGTATCTGTGCTCAAAGAAAATTGTTTTATGGGTTTCATGGAAAGCAAGGGTAAAATTGGCGGACAGCATAAGTTTCCTAGAGTATTGAAAGGTGATATGCTTGCAGATTGGAAGCTATATATTAAAAATCAAGGCCAATGTTAGTTGACCCAATTTTAAAAGGTGTGCTGTTGGGTTTTATTTTAAGTATTTCCATTGGACCTGTTATTTTCGCAATTATAAAACAAAGCCTTACCAATGGCAAGCGCTCTGGTTATGCATTTGTAGCAGGGGTTTCGAGCAGTGATTTTGTTTTACTTTTTATTTGCAATTTTTTTACTTCTTTATTTAATCTTGTACTCAACCACAAATCAACGATTGCTTTAGCGGGTGCAGGATTTTTATTATTGATGGGTTTATATACCTTGTTCTTTAAAAAACTGAAATTAGAAAACATGGGCACAGACGGGGTCAATAAAAAGGTCAGCATTAAAGACCTTGTCTCCTCTTATTTTTCTGGCTTCCTAATGAATACACTTAATCCTAGCGTATTTTTATTTTGGTTTGCATGGACAGCGGCTATTAATACGAGTGCGGACGATACATCTAATCCAATTCAATATAAATTGATCGTTTTTGGAACCTGTCTTGGATTTGTATTGTTGTCAGATTTAATCAAGGTTTTTTTAGCAGGAAAATTAAGACCGAGGTTAACAGAAAAAAGCCTTCTTTGGATCAATCGAGTTTCTGGAATGATCATTTTAATCTTCAGCGCGGCACTTTTATATAGTGCAATTTTGATTTATTAGGTCAAGTCCAACTACTTTCACAAACATTTATAGCAATATGGTTCTTTTTAGTTGGCTTTATTGTAATTTGGACTTGTGAAAAAAATAACCCTTTTGTTTTTTTGTACCTGCCTATTGGCATTGGCTAATATAGTGGTAGCACAATCCGGAAATGTGCTTATTTTAAAAGATAGAGGCGTTACCATCAAGTCTTTTACAAAGGACAACTACATTCAATTTGAATTTAGCAATCGTCAGTGGATAACAGGACAAATTCAATGGGTCAAGAACGATTCTATACAGGTTAAACAATATGCACTCCAAACGGTGATGACTGCATATGGAACTTATGGACAAGATACACTAAGATTAGGAACACTCACATTGCACATCAACGAGATTCGAGCATTTGCTAAAGACAAAGGTCGTTACCAAAGTGTCTTTGCCAATGGTACCTTTTTAAAATTTGGTGGGGTTCTATATAGTGGATTAAATATCACCAATTCTATTATCAATAAAGAGAACGTCTTTAGTTCAAAAAATTTACCTTCTATTGCAGGCGGGGCGGTAGCTTATTTTATAGGAAGATGGATGAGTAAAAAGAATCCGCCTTACAGGCCAATTGGCAAAAGATTTAGTGTAGAAATTTTGTAAGCTTGTGCTAATTATAAACAGAAATTACATTCACTATAATTGATTTACATTTTGATTAAAAAAATTAAACGCATCGTTTGGTATCTGTTTATTAGTTCATTACTCTATGTAGTTATTTTGCGTTTTGTATTTCCACCCATTACCATTACACAGTTCACCAATGCATTTGGCTTAGGATTAAAGAGAGATTATGTTGCCTGGGAAGCGCTTTCGTATAATATTAAACTAGCCGCAATAGCTAGTGAGGATCAGGCTTTCCCCGATCATATCGGTGTAGACTGGGAGGCCATGGAAAGAAGTTTCAAAACAAAAAAGAAAAAAAAGAAATCTAGAATTCCACTTGGAGGAGGCGCAAGTACCATTACACAACAGGTTGCTAAAAATGTATTCTTATGGCAGGGCGGTCAATATGATAAATACATACGTAAACTACCTGAATTTTATTTTACTTTTTTAATTGAACTTGTTTGGGGTAAAAAAAGAATTTTAGAAATGTATTTAAATGTGATAGAAACTGGTCCTGGTTATTTTGGTGTTGAAGCAGCCGCACAACATTATTTTAAAAAATCTGCAAAAAATTTAACACGTGCCGAAGCTGCCATGATTATTGCAGGCCTTCCTAATCCCAAGAAATTCACAGCGCGTCCAATGACAAAAAGAGTTGCATGGCGTTATCCACAAATACTAAGAGAAATGAACAATTTGGAAGGGGATGAGGATGTTCGAGATTTAATTAGAAAAAAATAGACGGGTTTATCCACCGGCTCGTGCACAATTTTTAATTTGAAATGAATGATTGTGTATAAAGATGGTCGGCTTGTGGATTATCTTCCAGTTTTAAATTTTCGGTAAATTTTGGTTAATCAATTGAATGGCATTTGCTGTGCGTTGCTCACCCGATCCAGACACAATCCCCCATGGTGTTTTTTGATTGATTAAAAGTTCTTTGTAGAGGGTAAATAGTTCGAGTCTAGGACCGGCATTTGGATATTCACGCATTTCGTCTGCAGCCCAAGGTAGGTCTATATCACAGAGTAAGTATAAATCATAATTTCGTTGATTGATTTGTTCTAAAATATAGTGATGACAATTATTAAAAACATATTCACACCATACTTTCATCACATACATATCTGTGTCCACAATTAATTTATTTGTGCTTGCCTCAGCTTGATTGTCTGCATTTTTTTGATCTAATAATTCAATTGATTTGTCTTCATTTTTTATTTGGCCCCTTGCGATGATTAATAAATCATCATAGGTATACTTGGTTCCATGTTCAGCTAAAAACTGTCTTGCATATTCGGGTGTCCATATGGTTTGATAGTGCGCCGCGAGTGCTGCACAAAGTGTGGACTTGCCTGTGGACTCTGGACCTAGTACAACTATTTTTTGAATTGGTTTCATTGATGAATGATTTATTAACTGCTTGTTGTAGCAAGTTTTTGGTTCGCTTTTTTATTCCAAGTGATTAAACCTGCTATTGCTAAAATTAATAAAACTATAAATTGAAAACTTGTAAACGCATACCCCTTGATAAAATAAAGTGGTATCGATGTAATATTCGTGATAATCCACCAAATCCAGCTTTCCACTTTTTTCTTTGCCATCAACCACATTGCTGTATAAGCAGATGCACTTGCCAATGCGTCTGCCCATGGAATCGCATCTGGCGCAAAATTGTTTTTTAAAAATTCTAATACAAAAAACAAGATGGCATAAAATCCTATAAAAACCAAAACCTGTTGGAGTCTTTGTGTGGTATTGCTGATGGTGATCTGTAATGCATTGGTGACTTGATCTTCTTTTTTTCTTGACCACCAATACCAGCCATAGATGCTCATGATGGTATAATATAAATTCACGCTTGCCTCTCCTAATAAATGTCCTTTATAGCTTAGATAAATAAATAGGCTTGTGTTAATAATGCCGGTCGGAAAGACTAAAATATTTTCTTTGCGGCTATACCAAACCGATACAATACCCATGATCACCGCCACCGCTTCTAGCCATGTTGTTTGAACTAACCCATTGTATACTGCTATTAAAAAATCATTCATAAACTAGGATGCTTTCATTTTTTCTAATTGTAATTCCATTCTAAACATTTCGTCACGCAGTTTTGCAGCCTCCATAAAGTCCATCGCCTTGGCCATTTTTTCCATTTGCTTTTTTGTTTGCAAAATTGCTTTCTCCATTTGTGGAATGGTTTCGTATTGACTATTTGGTTCTGCTACCATATTCAATCCATCTGTGGTTCGAATGTTGATATTGTCTTGACTAAATCCTTTAATATCCAATACCGCAGTTTGCTTCATCACCTGTTCTATTGACTTTACAATAGTGGTTGGTGTAATATTGTGTTCAATATTGTATTGAATTTGTTTTGCTCTGCGACGATCGGTTTCATCCATGGTGCGTTGCATGCTCATTGTAATTTTGTCACCATAAAATATAACACGACCACGCACGTTTCTTGCGGCACGACCCGATGTTTGGGTTAGTGATTTTTCGTTTCTTAAAAATCCTTCTTTATCCGCATCTAAAACTACCACCAAAGAAACTTCTGGTAAATCCAAGCCCTCTCTTAATAAATTCACACCCACTAATACATCAATCACGCCCAGTCTTAATTCTCTCAAAATTTCCACACGCTCTAATGCATCTATATCGCTATGGATATATTTAGATTTGATATTGATTTTGGATAAATAGCGATCCATCTCCTCGGCCATCTTTTTAGTTAAAGTGGTCACCAACACACGATCGCCCATATCTACCTGCATCGCTATTTCATCTAATAAATCATCAATCTGATTTTTAGTTGGGCGCACTTCGATTGGTGGATCCAATAAACCAGTAGGGCGCACCACCTGCTCTACAATTAATCCATCTGTTTTTTCTAGTTCATATTCACCCGGTGTAGCACTCACAAAAATAGTTTGTCCAATCACCCGCTCAAACTCATTAAAATTAAGTGGCCTATTGTCAATCGCACTTGGAAGTCTAAAACCAAATTCAACTAAATTCATTTTTCTGCTTCTATCTCCACCATACATCCCTGTTATTTGTGGTATGGTTACATGGCTTTCATCAATCACACATAAAAAGTCTTTTGGAAAATAGTCCAATAAACAGAAGGGCCTTGTGCCTGGCTTGCGTCGGTCAAAAAATCTAGAATAGTTTTCGATCCCCGTACAATAACCCAATTCTCTAATCATCTCTATATCGTATTCAACTCTTTCTTTTATCCTTGCTGCTTCTTGGTGTTTTCCGACAGATTTAAAATACGCCACCTGTGCAAGCAATTCGTCCTGAATTTCTATAATGATTTCTTGTAGCATTTCTTTTGGTGCCATGTATAAATTTGCAGGAAAGATGGCGGCGTTCTCCATGGGCTCAATTCTTTTTCCTGTTTCAATTTCTATACTTTCAATGGCTTCAATTTCGTCCCCAAAAAAAGTAACGCGATATCCATAATCTACATAGGGCAGTCGAATATCGATTGTGTCTCCGTTCACCCTAAAAGCACCACGATCAAATTCGGTCACAGATCGGTGGTACAAACTATTCACAAGCGCGTGTAAAATTGCTTGACGGGATAAAATCTGTCCCTGGTGAATTCGAATGATGCCGTTTTCGTATTCTGTTGGATTACCCATACCATAAATACAACTCACGCTCGCCACAATAATAATATCTCTTCGGCCGCTTAGTAATTGTGCAGTTGCTTGAAGCCTTAGCTTATCAAGTTCTTCATTAATGCTTAAATCTTTTTCGATATACACACCCGATGTGGGTAGATAAGCTTCTGGTTGATAGTAATCATAATAAGACACAAAATAACCTACTGCATTATCAGGAAAGAATTGTTTAAACTCTCCATACAATTGAGCAACCAATGTCTTGTTATGGGTAAGGACTAGCGTGGGGCGTTGTACGTTTTGAATTAAATTGGCAATGGTAAAAGTTTTACCAGAACCCGTCACGCCTAAGAGTGTTTGTTGCATGTCTCCATTCTGCACACCCTCGGTCAATTGCGCAATTGCAGTTGGCTGATCGCCCGAGGGTGTATAGTTGGAATGAAGTTTAAAAGGCATATGCAAAGGTAAGTGCAAACCTTAAATATGTCTATTTAAAAAACAATTATAGTGTTTCTAAGTAAGTGGCAAGTCTATTGATTGCTGCAGCTACTTCTTCAATTTGAGTCCTTGTTTCAGACCAATCTTTTTGTTCAATTGCTTCACGCACACCTGGTATTGTTTTAACGCCATAACCAGTATAAAAGCCTGGTGCGTATAAACTATGTTTGTACCATGGTCTACGCGGCAAGCCCTTTGTCATTAATAAGGTTTGTTCTGCTGCATAAATTTTTGCATTGATTGTAGCAAGTTTTTGTGCATCCGCATTTACTTTTATTTGCTCTACCTGTTCTGCTGATTTTTCTAAACGCGTTAATGCATTTAATATCGATGCAAAATCAACATAAGGAACGTCTTCAACCGTTGTTGGTAGTTTTAGTCCCTCTGTAGGATCTGCCGCAACGGCATACGCTTTTGTGTTGACTAATTCGTTTTCCACTTTTGCTTTTTCGCGCATTTGATCTACATTATTCATTAACTCGGCAACGTACCCTTTCACTGTTTTATGTAAGGCTGTAAAATCAAATGGTAAAGCGTCTGCCTCGGATAACCTTAATGCTGCGCGTCCTGCTGTTTGTGCAAGTGTGACACCATAGGCAAATCCAGGATCTTTGTATTTTGAATAGTGATCATAGGAATCATAAATGGAGTGGTATTCTCCACCTTCGTTCTCTCCACCAAATCCAATATTTAAAGAAGGAACACCTACGTGTTGAATAAAGGAAGAATAATCAGACCCCGATCCCATAGCGCCTAGTGGATAGCTGGTGCTATTTAAGATTTCTTTTTTGGCCGCAGTAGTTGTTGCTTCTGTTGCTCGATTAGCTCTTTGTCTTTCAAAAATAGTGACGCCTGTTTGAGGGTCTTGGATGGATTTACTAATATCAGTCATTAATCCCGTGAAAGCATGAGAGCCTTCTGCACCCAAGAAACCTCTACCGTTTCCATCTGAATTAATATAAGCTACTGCTTTAGCTTGTAAAGACGCTGCATGTTCTTCGACCCACTCTACAGAACCCATTAATCCTTGTTCTTCTGCATCCCATGCACAATACACAAGGGTTCTTTTTGGTTTCCAACCTGTTTTAACCATGGACCCAATTGCGTAAGCCTCTTCTAATTCTGCGGCCATGCCACTAACTGGGTCATTTGCGCCATTTACCCAGGCGTCATGGTGATTTCCTCTAATCACCCACTGGTCTGGATATTGGCTACCCTGTATCATTGCAATCACGTTGTATGCAGGGCGTAATTTCCAATCAAAATCCAATTTTAAATGCACTTTAGATTTACTTGGACCTATGTGATAGGTAAAAGGCAGACCACCTCTCCAAGATTTTGGTGCCACTGGACCAGCCATGTCTTGTAATAAAGGCGCGGCATCGCTATAACTAATTGGAAGAACGGGGATTTTCAACAAATTCTCTGCATCGTTGTGGTCAACCCTTGGGGCGCCGTCAACAGAAGCGTAGTTGGGTGTACTAGGATCTCCAGGATAAATTACCATATCCATAATAGAGCCTCTTTGAACACCATATTTATTTTTAAACGGGCCTGCTGGATAAACATCGCCTGCGCCATAGCCATCGTCTTGAGGATCTGAATAAATTAAACAACCAATGGCACCATGTTCTTGTGCAACTTTTGGTTTAATGCCTCTCCAACTTCTGCCATATTTTGCAATGACTATTTTACCTTTTACATCGATGCCATATTTTGCAAGCGTTTCATAATCTTCTGGTAAACCATAGTTCACAAAAACCAACTCAGCATTAACATCACCATCTGCACTCCAACAATTATACGTTGGTAGTTGATCTGCTTGTCCAGACGTGGCATCTTCTTTTAAAGCAGGCTCTTTTAATAAAGCTTTAAAATTGGTTGAGCCCTTCATTTCTAATACGCGCGTAATGGGTGTAGGAAATAATAACTGATAAGTAACAGTTTTTGTATCCCATCCGGCTGCTTTAAATTGTTTAGCAATTTCATCGGCAACAAATTTTCCACCAACAGATCCAATATGGTGAGGAACAGATGACATTAGCTTAATATTTTCGCCGATTCTTTTTGCACTTAATTGGCTATCAAAATTTGATTCTAGTTTTTTTTGCGCGTCTGTATTTTTAAATCCTGTAAATTGTTGTGCAACACTATTCATGCTGAGGTTCAACATGATTGCGCAAAACAACCCTATTTTATTTAGGTTTTGCATAATTGTTTTTTTATTAGTTTGATACATAAGTTGTTTAAAATTTATTTATACTTTTCTATTTAAATAATTCACATAATTAGGAAGTTCATATTGATATTCTCCTTGCATAAAAGGTGATGTCACTAAAAAATCGGCTGTGGTCCTGTCACATGCCATTGGAAGGTTCCATGCTACAGCAAGTCTTAATAACGCCTTTATATCACTATCATGTGGTTGTGCTTCCATGGGATCAAAAAAGAAAAAAATCATATCAATATCGCCTGTTGCAATCATAGCGCCAATTTGTTGATCCCCACCCAATGGTCCGCTTAATAGTTTAACCACGGGTTGATCCAATGCTTCTTCAATTAATCTACCTGTTGTTCCTGTTGCAATCAAACTATGTTTAGACAATACTATTTTATTGTGCACGGCCCATTCAATAATGTCCTTTTTTTTATTATCATGCGCAATCAGTGCAATTTTTTTTCTTTTTTCTAGTTTTCGGATGGCTTTCATTGTAAAAATTTAAATCATTATTCTTGTACCCTTTTTCCCATGATTGGAAGTGCTACCAAGATAACTAAAATAATGGTGGTTGGGATCTGAAATAATTTAAGCATAAAAAATAAGGAGATGATAAAAACAGGATAGGTAAAAAGTAGGACAGAAAACAAAACCGAATCAAAAAATACGGTGTTTTTTGTTTTCTCTGCCACAAAGTTTTTTATTAGGTTGTAAAATGGTAGGTGTATTTTATAAAACAAATGGTTTTTATTAAATTTTGTTTGTGTTGTAGGAATTAAAATATTTTGTTTTAATTGATCAAAAACTAATTGATTAAATACAACGCGGTCTCTACTATTTTGAATATGTGGAATATCATGCATTTCTGAAACAACCAAATTGACTGTTTTTCCAATTCCCCTAAATTGATTGAATGCAATTCCAGCTATATGAATCTTTGGGTAGGTATTTAATTTTTGAATGCCTTCTAAAATTCTTGCGGTGCCTTTTTTAAACGGTTGTAATTCGTTACTATTAATACAAATGCCTTCTATAAAAACAAGTACTGCATAACCCTTGTTTAATAGCTCAATAGATTTTGTAAATGCATAATCGTTTAAATGCAAAAACGCCTTTCCCTCTCTAAGCCTATAAACTGGAATCATATTTAATGATTCTAATAAAAATCGGTGTATGGGTTTTTTAAACGCGTCGCCCCTTGCTAAAAAATAAACCCTTCGCTTATAATAGGATCCTATAATTAAAGCATCTAAAAAAGAATTAGGGTGATTGGCAATAATTAATAATGGTCCCCCTGTTGTAAATAGTTGTTTGTTTTTAAGGTGAATCTTATGACAGAATAACCATAAACCTGCTTGAATGAATATTTTTAATAATTGCACCACCCTATAAATATAAAAAAACCGCATCACAAATGATGCGGTCATTACCTACTAACCTTAAAAAAACACGTTTATATTGACTATTGTGTAGCAGCTGCTTCTACCTTAGCTGCTATTTTAGCTCTTATTTTAGCTTCTATTTCATTCGCCATCTCTGGATTATCGTGTAAAATTGTTTTAACCGAATCGCGTCCCTGGCCTAATTTATTTCCTTCATAACTAAACCAGCTACCACTTTTGTTGATTATTTCTAATTCAACACCCATATCAATTATTTCTCCAATTTTACTAATTCCCTCTCCAAAAATAATTTCAAATTCTGCAGCCCTAAATGGAGGTGCTACTTTATTTTTAACCACTTTTACTTTTACTCTATTTCCAATTGCTTCTTCTCCGTCTTTAATTTGTGCCATTCTTCTAATATCTAAACGAACGGAAGCGTAGAATTTTAAAGCATTTCCTCCAGTTGTTGTTTCTGGATTACCAAACATGACGCCAATTTTTTCGCGTAATTGATTAATGAAAATACAAACTGTGCCTGTTTTATTAATTGTTGCTGTTAATTTTCTTAATGCTTGAGACATTAATCTTGCATGTAATCCCATTTTAGAATCACCCATTTCGCCTTCTAGTTCACTTTTCGGAACTAGTGCTGCAACCGAATCAATTACAACTACATCAATAGCACCGGATAAAATTAAGCGGTCTGCTATTTCTAATGCTTGTTCACCATAATCTGGTTGAGATACTAAAAGATTATCCACGTCTACGCCTAATCTTTTTGCATATGCACTATCAAATGCATGTTCTGCATCAATAATTGCACACATTCCACCTTTTTTTTGTGCTTCTGCAATTACATGGATTGCCACGGTTGTTTTACCAGAAGATTCTGGTCCGTATATTTCTATAATTCTCCCTTTTGGTAATCCACCTATTCCTAACGCAGTGTCTAATCCTATTGATCCTGTTGAAATAACTTCATGAGGCTCTTGACTGCGCTCATTCATCATCATTACACTTCCTTTACCATAATCCTTATCGATTTTATCGATAGTTAATTTTAGGGCTTTTAATTTTTCTGCGTTACTCATAGCTTGTCGTTTTATGTTTTAATTTAAATTGAATGTGAAGATAGGGATAAATTGTTAATAAACTAAAATATTTAGTATTATTTTACTAATTTGATTAGTTATTTTCAATAAACTATCTAAAATTTAATATAAAGCATTGATTTTTAATTATTTATAATATTTTTTAAATTAGTAATAAATTTAGTATTTATTTGTTTTTGATTTTAAAGTATTTATCTAGCTAATATCGTAGGTGTTTCATAGGATCAAATAAAAGTAGTTTATTTTTAAATAATCTTTCAAATAGCAAATGTGTATTACTACCGTAGTATTCTTTAATAATACATTTATATAAATCAACTAATACTATTACGGCTGTTAATATCTTAATAACTTAGTTATACACCTATTTTTGAATTCAATTCAGCTAAAACGAGTTATTTTATATCACCTAAACACCCCAACTAGTAAAAAGAAGACCTATTCTTATTATTAGTATTTTATATATATAAATATTCAAGCGATTTTAATAACCACAGGTTATACACTGTTAATTAACGTGTATAAAATGACTAATAAGTAACCATTATTCTACTTATTTATATATCCAAATCTCCTTATTCCTTTTTTATACCCATTTTTTTATTAAAAAACGCCCCTTATCCACCGTTTTTTTATTTATCCACTCATCTATTGTGTATTTTAATCTAGATTCAAATGAATTTCGTTCATATAATATACTAAATTTGCTGCCTATATAATTATAAGATACATATGTCTATTATTCAGAACATTCGTGATAAAGGTGCTTGGATCATCTTTACAATTATTGTAATCGCTTTGGTTGCTTTTGTTTTACAAGACGGAATTGGTAAACAAGGTAATACTATGGTTTCAGAACTTGGAACTGTAAATGGAGTAGGTATTAATAAAATTAATTTCGAAGAGAAATTAGATATACAAGTACAAAACTATGCTTCACAGGGCGTTAAGCGTGAACAATTAATTGGTTTCTTATGGAACCAAGAAGTAGATCGTATTTTATTTACCACAGAAGAAAAAAAGTTAGGCATTACGGTTGGGACTAAAGAATTATCTGATGTGTTATTTGGATTAGAATCTCCATTTAGACAAGAATTTACAGATCCAAATACAGGTGAGTTTAAAGTGAATGATGCCAAACAAGCAGTTGCACAAGTTAAAAAAAGCAAAAACCAAGAGCAAATCAAACAAATTGAGAAGATGTATATCGAACCATCTATCGAGAATAGATTGAGAAATAAATATCAAGCTTTAGTGGTGAAGGGTGTACAGGTACCAACCTGGATGATTCAAAAACAATATAACGAGAGTAATAGTATTGCAAATATTAATATTGTAGGCATACCTTATGCAAGCATTTCTGATAGCGCAATAAAAGTTACAGACAATGAGGTTGCTACATATATTAAAGAAAACGCAGCAGCATACCAAGTGGAAGAAGCCACTAAATCAATTAATTTTGTTGGTTTTTCCGCAGCGCCTACTAGTGTTGATTCAACGACTGTTTTTAATACCATCTCTGCATTAAAAGCAGATTTTCAAGCAGCACAAGATCCTACTGTTTTTTTAAACAAAGTTGGATCTGATTTACCTTATTACAATAGCTACATCAGCACTAAGTCTTTACAAGTTCCAAATAAAGAAGCAATTCTTGCTGCAGGAATTGGAAATGCCTATGGTCCCTATGTGGATGGAAAAAATTATACCATCGCAAAAGTGATTGGTGTTAAACAGTGGCCTGATAGCGCAAGTGTAAGACATATCTTAATTGCAACTGCTGGACAAAATGGACAAATTATTCGTGACGATAGTGCTGCTAAGAAATTAATAGACAGTATAAAATCTGCCATAGCTGGTGGTGTTTCGTTTGATGAAATGGTTTTAAAATATTCAGATGACGCGGGTAGTAAGGAAAAAGGTGGAAAATATGAAATGTTTCCACAAGCACAAATGGTAGGACCATTTAATGATTTTTCTTTTGACAATTCCGTTGGTACAAAGGGCGTTGTTAAAACCGATTTTGGATACCACTATATAGAGGTATTAAAACAAACACCAAGAAGCCCTGCTTATAAAATTGCTTATCTATCAAAAGTTATCCTTCCAAGTAGTGAAACAATTGGTGTAGCATCTGCTGCTGCTGCTGCTTTTGCAAGCGCAAGTAAAGATGTAAAATCTTTCAACCAAGAAGCGGTTAAATTAAATAAACAAACTTTTCCGGCATCAGGCATAAAGTCAATGGATTATGAAATTGCTGGCATTGGTGAATCTAGATCGCTTGTGCGTTGGGCCTTTGAAAAAGACCTAAATGCTGTTTCAGAACCAACCGAAGTGGGAGATAGTTATTTTGTAGCCATCATCACAGGAGAAGAAAAAGTTGGTCTAGCATCGGTTGCTTCGGTTAAACCACAAATTGAAGGACTTTTAAGAGACCAAAAGAAAGCCATTCAAATAAAACAAAATTTTAAGGGCAACACAATCGAAGAGATTGCGTCTAGTGCAAAAACAATTGTACAACCCGCAGACAGCATCAACTTTAATTATTCAATGATCCCTGGTATTGGTAATGAACCAAAACTAGTTGGAGCTGCATTTAATAAAGCATTCTTAAACAAACCAAGTGCACCAATTGCAGGCAATGCTGGCGTTTTTGTAATTAGTGTAAGATCACAAGGAGCTAAAGCTGCTTCACAAGACCTTGCGAGCTTCGAGGCGGACTTAATTAACAGAACAAGATCAGTGATCTACAGAACCAATATAGGATTGAAAAAAGTGGCAAAGATCAAAGACAATCGTATGGAGGTTTATTAGTAGTCAATCAAACCAATTATAAACCCTCGAATTTTTCGGGGGTTTTTTTATTCGCTTTTCGAAACAATATTTCTCTTTGGTTTCTTAAAAACAATCTAATTTTACACCATGTCAGAACCCTTTATTAATAAAGTAGCGGAGAGTGGTTTAATTAGCTTAGACCTAGCTCAATATATCCCAAACAATGAAATAGTTGTTTTTGATATTAAACCCTATTTGTTTATGGAGTTAATTCTTAAAGAGAAAGATTTTCGCGCAAGTTTAGCTGCTATAGATTGGACACTATATGAAAATAAAATGGTAGGTATTTTCTGTAGCACAGACGCCATTATTCCAATGTGGGCGAATATGTTGATTGTTGCAAATTTATCACCTTATGCCAAGTCGGTTTATTTTGGTGATGAAAATAAAACCAGAGAATTGGTTTTATTAGAAGAGATACAAAAGATAGATCCTTCTTCTTTTATAGACCAACGCGTTGTTGTTAAAGGCTGTGGTGATACACCTATTGGAGAATCTGCGTTTATTGCAATTACACAAAAACTACGCCCTGTAGTTAAAAGCATGATGTACGGAGAACCTTGTTCTACAGTACCTGTTTATAAAAAGAAATAATTAGAGAAGGGTTTTTCCTAAGACTTTTTTTAAAGATTCTTTTTTCCATCGGGCGCTTTCACGACCTCTTCTTTAAAATAATTACACCTTTCAATTTCTAATCGAACGTCCTCAGGAACTAAATAACGTATTGTAATGCCGTCCTTACAATTATTGCGAATTAAGGTTGCTGATAATTCTAACATGGGTGCTTCAAAGTATTGCATATTCGCACCATAATTTTCTGTGATATCAAATCCAGGTCTTCTATAAACAATGAATTGATAATTTTTTACAAGGGTTTCAAAATTTTTCCACTTAGGTAAATTTTGAAAACTATCTCCCCCCATGATGATATAAAATTCGTGCTGTGGAAACTTCTCTTCTAAATACGTTAAGGTATCAATGGTATAGGAGGGTTTTGGAAGCTTAAACTCTATGTCGCTTACTTTAATCTGATCATCATTTTCAATAGCCAATTGCGCTAAATGCAAACGATCATATTCGTTTAATAAACTAGATTGGCTTTTGTGAGGATTTTGAGGAGAGACAACCAACCAAATTTGTTGCAAATCGGTGTGGTTGGCAATATAACTAGCCACCATTAAATGGCCATGGTGAATGGGATTAAATGAACCGAAAAATAGACCAATTTTCATCTCAAAATATTGATATTCAGTTAGTTATGCAGATTTTAGGTAATAATTATACCCTCTGCTTCGTCATTTCTTAAGCTTAATTGATAGCCCGCAACCGAAATCGATATAGGATCTCCAAGCGGCGCAATTTGTTCAACCCGAATGGTTTCACCAGGAATGCAACCCATCTCCATCAACTTTAAAAATATTTCATCATTTTCAAAGGAGTGAATCACGCCCGTTTCACCAATTTTTAAATCCGACAATTTCTTCATAATAGACCACAAAGATACCATAGTTTATATTTATGTGCTTACGAAATATGGAGCTTTAAATTTCGTTATAAATACAATCACTCTCAATGTTTTATGGACAGGACTATTTTTTTTAACAATGCGGATAAGGGTACCAGCCTTAGGTTTAGGACAAAGTTAAAAGCCTTTATCCATCTGCAATGTCATAAAGAGGGCATTAAGATAGAAGCCCTACAATATGTGTTCTGTTCCGATGCCTATCTATTAGACATCAACAAACGTTATTTACAACACGATTTCTATACAGATATCATCAGCTTTGATCTTTCAGACCAGAAGGGGAAATTAATTGGAGATATCTATATAAGCGTTGATCGCGTCAAGGAAAATGCCAAAACAGAAGGGAATTTGTATATGCACGAGCTATTAAGGGTGATTTTTCATGGCGCACTGCATTTTTGTGGATACAAGGACAAAAAACCAGCAGATGTAAACATGATGCGTTCAATGGAGGACAAATGGCTGAAAGCGTATTTGAAAATGATTGCTTAAGATACTCAATTGACTGAATGTTCCACGTGGAACATTTTCGTAATAAGTGAACACCAAATATGTACTTATGAAATTTAAAGATTGAGAAAATATACCTATCCCTTGGCTCTCGCTCGCTTTGCTCGAACGATCGCTACGGAATAGTATATTATTCTCAATTACTTACTGTTTTAATACTGGTTAGGGATTGTTGTGATTCGCTATTGCCTCAAGTTGAATAATTAGAAAACAATACAAATATTCGACGAACTTTCGAGCAACGCGAGCAGAGAGGCGAATATTTCGGTATTTTTTCTAATATATGCTTGTAGAAGCGGATTTAAATACAGTACTTATTAATAGAGGAAAAAATACAAAGTGTTCCACATGGAACGTTTTATTTAACCATAGCATCTTATCTTTGCAACCTTATGTTTCCAAAATACAATGTCATAGTAGTAGGAGCGGGCCATGCTGGTTCTGAAGCAGCAGCGGCAGCGGCCAATATGGGCTCTAAAGTCCTGTTGATTACTATGAACATGCAGACCATTGCTCAAATGAGTTGTAATCCAGCAATGGGTGGGATTGCCAAGGGTCAGATTGTGAGGGAGATAGATGCGATGGGTGGATACAGTGGAATTGTGTCCGATTTAAGTACGATTCAGTTTAGGATGTTGAATAAAAGCAAGGGACCTGCCATGTGGAGTCCTAGGGCACAGAACGATCGACACCTATTTGCAAGCAAATGGAGAGAGATGTTGGAGCTTACGCCCAATGTTGATTTTTACCAAGACTCTGTAAATGAACTAGTTATAAAGAATGGCAAGGCCTGTGGCGTTAAAACGAGCATGGGTCACGAAATTTTAGCCGACGCCGTGGTGATCACTAGTGGCACTTTTTTAAACGGCATCATGCACATAGGAGAAAAGCAAATGGGCGGTGGACGAGTAGCGGAAAGAGCAGCGACAGGCATTACCGAACAGCTTGTTTCATTTGGCCTGGAATCAGATAGACTCAAAACGGGTACGCCCCCAAGAGTAGACGGCAGAAGCTTGGATTATTCCAAAATGGAAGAACAAAAAGGAGACGAAGAAGTGGTAGGCTTTAGTTATATGGATATTCCAAGGGTTAAAGCAGCAGACCAGCGCTCTTGTTGGATTACGTATACCGATCCTATTGTACACGATATATTAAAAACAGGATTTGACAGAAGCCCAATGTACCAGGGCCGTATAGAAGGTGTGGGTCCAAGATACTGCCCAAGCATTGAAGATAAAATCAATCGATTTGCAGATAGAGAAAGACATCAATTATTTGTTGAGCCAGAAGGCTGGAACACAGTAGAGGTATATGTAAACGGGTTTAGCACTAGTTTACCAGAAGAAGTACAATACGAAGCACTTCGCAGGGTGCCTGGTTTTGAAAAAGCGAGAATTTTCCGTCCAGGCTATGCGATTGAGTATGATTTTTTCCAACCTACTCAATTAAAGTATACACTAGAAACAAAAGCTATTGATAATTTATATTTTGCCGGACAAATTAATGGAACAACTGGCTATGAAGAAGCTGCTTGTCAAGGGATGATGGCGGGGATGAATGCGCATTTAAAAATCAATGAAAAAGCGCCATTTATTTTACAAAGAAGCGATGCTTATATTGGTGTATTAATAGACGACTTAATTAGTAAAGGAACCAATGAGCCTTATAGAATGTTTACCTCTAGGGCGGAGTTTAGAACCCTATTGCGTCAGGACAATGCTGACTTAAGATTAACAGAATTATCTTACAATTTAGGTTTAGCAAGTATCGATCGCATGCGTAAAGTTCAAGATAAAAATAACTACGTAGCAGAGATTAAAAACACTTTGAATACGCACTCCATAGAACCACATGAAATCAATGGATTCCTTACTAGCATTGACTCTGCGGAGATGACCGAAAAACAAAAAGCATCAAAATTAGTTTTAAGACCTAATATTAGTTTACAACAATTAATGGATCATTCAGTTTCCTTAAATGAAAAACTTCAAGGGAACGAACCCGATTATTTAGAGCAAGCAGAGATCCAGGTGAAGTATGAAAGATATATAGAGAAAGAAAAAGAAATTGTGGAGCGCATGTCTGCATTGGAGCATAAATCAATACCAGATAGTTTTGATTTTGATAAAGTGCCAGCGCTGTCTATAGAAGCGATGCAGAAGTTTAAAAAAATCAGACCCATTACAATTGGACAAGCAAGTAGAATTAGTGGCGTGAACCCAAGTGACATTCAAATTCTGATGGTTTACATGGGTCGATAATACATCGAATTACCCCCTCCGCCATTTATCAAAAAAAACCAAGTTCTCCCTATTTGAATCGTTGTTTTTAGTAGCTTTAGAAAGAGGAGCTTCCATGATTCCCAAATTTTTTTTGGGTGAAAAATTGGGCTTTATTTTTTATTCAAAACTAAAAATCAACCGCGTATGAGGAAGATTATTTTATCACTTTTTTTGCTTGTAATTGGAGCAACTGCTTTTTCGCAGGAGTCTTTTCCAATTAACGGAGTAAGAGATTTGAGAACAGGCGTGTATGCATTTACCAACGCAACCATCATTCAAAACGAAAAAACTAAAATTGAAAAAGCAACACTTGTAATTAAGCAAGGTAAAATTGTTGCCGTTGGCGCAGCAGTTGAAATCCCTAAAGAAGCAATTGTTGTTGACTGTAATGGTAAGTTTATCTACCCAAGTTTTGTGGATCCTTTAACAGACTATGGTGCAAATACACCAAAGCGATCTGCTGCAGGATTTAATTTTGGCGCACCAGGACAGTTTCTTTCAAATAAGCCAGGCGCATATAACTGGAATCAAGCTATTAAGCCAGAAGTGAATGCAGTAGAGTCTTTCAGTATGGACGAGGCAGCTGCGGCGGGTTTTAGAAACAATGGATACGGAACCGTGATGACCCATGTGAAAGATGGTATTGCAAGAGGAACAGCTGCGGTGGTTACTCTTGCTGGCACAAACGAAAATCAAAGTATTTTAAAATCAAAAGCTGCACAAGTTTTTTCTTTTGATAAAGGAATATCTACACAAACTTATCCAAGTAGTTTAATGGGCAGTATTGCATTGTTGCGTCAAACTTATTTAGATGCAAAATGGTATGCAACCAAACCAGCTTCAGAGGGTGTGAATTTATCACTTGAAGCTTTTAATGCCAACGCGAGTTTACCTCAAATTTTTGTGGCAGACGATAAGTGGTCTACTCTAAGAGCAGATCGTATTGCAAAAGAATTTGGAACACAATATATTATTAGAGGTGCCGATAATGGTTACCAAAGAATCGATGAGTTGGCTAAAATAAAAGCGTCTTATATATTAGGCCTTGATTTTCCTGCTGCATTGGATGTAGAGGATGCGAACGACGCAAGGTTTGTTGCTTTATCAGAAATGAAACACTGGGAACTAGCACCAACCAATCCTGCTGCATTTGAAAAAGCGGGCATTAGCTTTAGTATCAGTACGTCTGATATGAGAGACGGAAAGCAGTTTTTAGCAAACCTTAGAAAAGCGGTTCAATATGGCCTTTCTGAATCAAAGGCATTAGAAGCATTGACTAAGACGCCGGCACAACAAATTGGCGTATACGATCAAGTGGGTTCATTAGAGGTTGGCAAATTGGCTAATTTCTTAATTACCACAGAATCCATTTTTAATAGCAATGCAAAAATTATTGAAAACTGGATCCAAGGAAACAAGTACGATGTGAATGGGTCAGAGTGGAATAGCCTTGCTGGCAAATACAAATTAACCATTAATAATGCTGGAACAAAAACAGATTACACGGTTGAAATTAAAAAAGACCTATCAGCAAATATTATTGGAACAGATACATTGTCTGCAAAAATTGCAGTGAGTGAAACTTTAGTAAAGATTAGCTTTCCAGAAAAAAAAGGTCGTGGTGTTGAAAGCATCCGTTTAAGCGGTGTTATGGCAAGCGGCGGTTGGAATGGATTTGGAACAGATGCAAAGGGAGGCAAACTAACTTGGTCTGCAAGTCTTGTTACGCCAGCAACTGCTGCTATGGAAGAAAAGAAAGCAGCAGAGCCAGTGAAATTAATTTCTAAAGTAACCTATCCTTTTGTTGGATTAGGAAACGAAGTAATGCCACAACAAGAGACCATCTTAATTAAGAATGCAACCGTCTTGACCAACGAAAAAGACGGTATTTTACAAAATACAGATGTCTTATTAAAAGCAGGTAAAATTGCAAAAATTGGAAAAGGCTTGACAGAGGCTGGTGCAAGAGTAATGGATGGTACAGGTAAATTTTTAAGCGCTGGTATCATCGATGAACACTCGCATATTGCTGCACTGTCAATCAACGAAGGTTCACAATCTACCACAGCAGAAGTAAGAGTGGGAGACAATATGAATCCAGAGGACATTAATATCTACCGTCAATTAAGCGGCGGTGTAACTTCTTCTCATATCCTTCACGGAAGTGCGAATACAATTGGTGGCCAAACACAATTGATTAAATTAAGATGGGGTACCACAGATGAGGGATTGAAATTTGCGGGCGCAGATCCATTCATCAAGTTTGCCCTAGGTGAAAACGTAAAGCGTACTTCATCTTCTAGTAATAATCGTTTTCCTGATACGAGAATGGGTGTTGAAGAAGTATTGACAGACGCATTTGATAAAGCGGTAGATTATCAAAAAGCAATGAAAGCAAATCCAACGACTACAAGAAGAGATTTAGAATTAGAAGCGTTGACCGAGATCATGAATAAAAAACGTTTTATCACTTGCCACTCTTATGTTCAAACTGAAATTACTTATGCGATGCGTGCGGTTGAAAAATTCAAAGCACAGGGCTATGATTTCAACATCAACACTTTCACACATATATTAGATGGTTATAAAGTTGCGGATAAAATGAAAGCACATGGCGCTAGTGCTGCAACCTTCTCTGACTGGTTTGCATACAAAACTGAAGTCATTGATGCGATTGCTTACAATGCTGCAATTATGCATAATGTAGGTGTGAACACGGTGATTAATTCTGATGATGCTGAAATGGCACGCAGATTGAATCAAGAAGCTGGAAAGGCAGTTAAATATGGTGGCGTATCTGAAGAGGATGCATTGAAGATGGTTACTTTAAATCCTGCAAAAGCGCTTCATGTTGACAATAAAGTAGGAAGTATCAAAGTGGGTAAAGACGCAGATGTGGTTTTATGGAGCGAGCATCCATTAAGCATCTACGCAAAATCTTTATATACGATTGTAGATGGTACCGTTTATTTTGATCGTGAAAAAGATGCGGAGCGTAGTAAACAAGTAACTGCAGAAAGAACCAAGCTGATCCAAAAAATGCTAGGCGATAAAAGAGCCGGCATGCCAACTAGACCAGCTACACCAACTACGCAAATATTATTAGAGTGTGGAGACCATGAGCACAATGAAGGTCTTAACACTATTTACGAATCTCAAAAAAACTAAACCATGCAAAAGAAATATTTAAGCATTTTTGCTCTTGCGTTGTTAGGTTTAACTGCAAGTGCACAAGACAATGTGTATCCAGCTGCAA
>JBILAW010000171.1:0-2599 GCA_044354025.1 Sediminibacterium sp. | reverse complement strand
TTAAAATATACTAGTAAACGTATTAAAGAATCTGCTGTTTATGGTGGTGCACCGCTAAAAGAATATGTTATGGATGACTTATTTTATATCTATGATAAGGCAGCTAAAAAGATGCTTGTGTTGGGCAGTGCACTTTCTTTGAAATCGGTTAAAAAAACTTTACCAAATTATGCTGCACAAATAGATGCATATGTGAATGCGAATAAATTGAATCTAAAGAAAGAAGAAGACATGATTCAATTGCTACAACAATTAAAGGCCTCATCTAATTAAAATATACATAATGCATATTTTTCGCATCTTATTAGTAATCTCTTTTTTTATGGCACATACAAATGCGCAAAGTCAAGTGCAGCCTGATGCGAAATTTACGAATGAAAATTTATATCGCCCTCGTTTTCATTTTACGCCAGCAAAAGGTTGGATGAATGATCCTAATGGGATGATTTATTTAAATGGTCAATACCATTTATTTTTTCAGCATTATCCAGATGGAACGGTTTGGGGTCCAATGCATTGGGGACATGCCACAAGCAGTGATTTAGTGCAATGGAAAGAACAACCAATTGCATTGTATCCAGATTCGATTGGGATGATTTTTTCTGGATCTGCAGTACTAGATAAAAACAATACAAGTGGTTTAGGACGCGGCGGTATTGCGCCTTTGGTAGCTATTTATACGCAACATAATATGCCTGGCGAAAAAGCAGGTAGAATTGATTTTCAAAATCAATCTATTGCGTATAGTTTAGATGAGGGGAAAACTTGGACGAAATATGCAGGCAACCCTGTGCTTAAAACGCCTAAATTAAAAGACTTTAGAGATCCAAAAGTGATCTGGCATGAACCCACTCAAAAATGGATCATGAGTTTAGCGGTTGCTGATCATGTTGAATTGTATAGTGCACCTAATTTAATCAACTGGACTAAGGAGTCCGAAATAGGTAAAAATTTATTTGCACATGGTGGTGTTTGGGAATGTCCAGACTTATTGTCTTTTAACCATTTCGGAAAAACAATATGGGTTTTATTAGTGAGTATGAATCCAGGCGGGCCAAATGGTGGATCTGCTACACAGTATATAGTGGGCGACTTTGATGGTCATACATTCAAACCTTATTCTACTGATATTAAATGGATGGATTATGGTCCTGATAATTATGCGGGGGTGACTTTTTCAAATGTTGGAGATAGAAATATTTTAATTGGCTGGATGAGTAATTGGAACTATGCGAATGTAGTGCCTACTGAAAAATGGAGAAGCGCTATGACGGTGCCAAGGGAATTAAGTTTGGTAAAACAAGAAGAATATTCAAAAGTCAATTCAAGTACTAATTCAAATCTTCTGACAAACGAATTCCTTTTAGTGTCTACTCCAGTAAAGGAATTGAAGAATGCTTTTGTTCAAATCATGTCTAAAGAAAATGTTATTCCAAATCGTATTGACATTAAAGATATCAAGGCAACAGATTTTGAAATCATCCTTTCAAATACTTACAATGAAAAATTAATTGTTGGATTCCATTCGGACAAAAAACAATTTTATATTGATAGAACAAATGCTGGGGTTTCAAATTTTAACTCAGGGTTTGCGGCAGTAGCAGTAGCACCAAGGCTTTCATTTGTAATGAATATGGACTTATCTATTTTATTGGATAAAACATCTATCGAATTATTTGCAGATGGTGGACGTACTGTGATGACTGCTTTATTTTTCCCAACTTCTCCCTATACAAAATGGGAAATAAAATCCAAAGAAAAGATGCCTTCAAGCTACATGAAATTATATTCCTTTAAATAGACGGCAAACTTTTTAATCCTTCACTTGTTATTTGTTTATGCAACAATTCACTCCTGCCGAATGGCAGTCATGGGAAAGATTTTATAGGGCTAATTTTATCAATAGCTTAACTGGATTTAAATCGGCTAGTTTAATTGGCACGATCAATGCGCAGGGTGTGCCTAATTTAGGCATGTTTAGCAGCATAGTGCATATTGGGTCTGATCCTGCATTAATTGGTTTTATCAATCGTCCTATTGCTGCGGCCCCGCATACTTTAGCCAATATCAAGACAAATGGCTTTTATACCGTGAATCATATCCAAGCTTCATTTCTGGGGCAAGCGCATCAAACAAGTGCCAAATATCCCGACGAGGTCAATGAGTTTACAGAAGTAGGATTGACCGAGGAATACATAGAAGGTGTTAAAGTGCCTTTTGTGAAAGAGAGTTCCATCAAATATTTGCTTTCCTTAAGAGAGATTGTACCAATTACATTGAATGCGACCTTTTTAGTGATTGGTCAGCTAGAGCAAGTGTTGATAGTCCCTTCCCTCCAGCCAGCATCAGACGGCTTTTTGCATCTTGACCAAGCGGGAAGCATTAGTAGCAATGGTTTAGATGCATATTATAAGACCGAATTAATTGATCGTTATGATTATGCAAAGCCAGGTATACCGGTTCAAAAAATGGCAACCAAAAAATAGTTTATCCATTTTAGTGATACGCGTTTATTAGGAGGTATTTTTCGTTTCCTAGCTTATCTTTTATAAGCATAAAATCATATATTTAACATACTAAACCATTTTTCTAAATAAGC
>JBILAW010000170.1:0-2636 GCA_044354025.1 Sediminibacterium sp. | reverse complement strand
TTGTGCGATCACTTGAGCAGGGCTTCCTTCAATCTGATGTCTTTCTACCATGCTCACCAATTTGCCGTCTTTAAACAAAGCAATAGCTGGTGAAGAAGGTGGATAAGGCATATGTAATGCTCTTACTTGATTGACTGCCTCGATATCGAAACCTGCAAATGCGGTTGTGATATGATCTGGTTTTTTTGTTGCGTTTGCTACAGCCATTAAAACACCTGGTCTACAAGCTCCAGCAGCACATCCACAAACCGAATTAATCACCACCATTGTTGTACCAGTTGCATTCACCACATTTGAAACTTCAGCTGCTGTTGTTAAATCTGTAAATCCGTTATCAACTAATTCAGCCTTCATTGGTAATACAATCTCTGCAGGGTACATATCTTCTACTATTTGACTCAAAATTAGGGATTTTAAAAATCACTTACAAATTTGTTTTCAAGTCATTATGGCAATTAACAATTCCATAATATGCCATTAAGTCATTAAAATACGCGATTTTGGAACATTTTACCTCAAATAACCCAATATTTTTAACATAGACTGGGCAGATTGTTCCTTTGCATAGACCCAGTCAACCAATTTACCCGTCTTCTCATCCATTTCGACAATGACGTGTTTTGGGGATGGAATTAAACAGTGTTTGATCCCTCCATAACCACTTATTTGATCTTGATATGCTCCTGTATGGAAAAATCCTACATACAATGGCTCTTTATTTTCTTCCTCCTTATCGTCCATGGTATCATCTTTTAACTTGGGCAAGAATACTTCGTTGATATGTTCTTCTGAATCATAATAGTCATGACTATCGCAAGTGATGCCTCCAAGTACAACCCTTTGATAATCATTTTCCCATTTATTGACTGGCAACATCAAGAATTTTTCTCCAATACCCCATGTATCTGGAAGCGTAGTGATGAATGAGGAGTCAATCATATACCAACACTCTCTGTCGTTCTGTTTTTTCTCTGCAAGTACTTTATAAATATGTGCCATACTCTCTCCTACCGTATAGCTTCCAAATTCAGTATAGATATTTGGCATTGGTACTTTTGCCTTTTTACATGCCTTCTTGATATTAGATACAATTTCATTGATGATGAATTGATAATCATATTCAAAACCAAGTGAGTGCTTGATTGGGAAACCACCTCCGATATTGATTGAGTCTAATTCGGGACAGATTTTTTTTAATTGACAATACAAGTTGATGATCTTATTCAACTCTGACCAGTAATAGATATCATCCTTAATGCCTTTGTTTAAAAAGATATGCAACATCTTTAACTGAAACTTATCTTCATACCCTTCTATCTCATCCACATAAAATTCTAAAATGTCTTTTGCACGAATGCCTAATCTTGAGGTGTAGAAAGGAAAACTAGGCTCTTCCTCTGCCGCAACACGGATACCTAATTTAAAAGGCACTTTGGCATTGCGCTTATAAAATTGTAATTCTTCTACATTATCTAATATAGGTATCACATTCTTAAATCCAGTATTGATCAATTTTGTGATTCGACTGGTATACGTTTTTTGTTTAAACCCATTGCAAATAATATAAATATCTTTATTTATTTTTCTTCTTTTATACAATTGATTGATGATCTCGATATCATACGCAAAAGAAGTTTCTAAATGTACATTATGCGATAATGCCTCTTCTACTATAAAAGAAAAGTGTGAACTTTTTGTACAATAACAATAAAAATACTCCCCTTCGTATTTATGTTTTTTGAAAGCATCCGCAAACATCTTTTTTGCCTTGTTAATTTGCATACCAATTTTTGGCAAATAAGTGAGCTTTAAAGGCGTACCATGTTTTTCGATAATCGCTTTTAAATCTAGCCCATTAAATTCTAGGTAACCATTTTCATTTTTGTTAAATCCTTCTTGAGGGAAATGGAATGTTTGTTTTACCAGAGAAGTGTAGGTATTGTTCATGGATGTAACTGGGGTTGTTTCTTGTTAATTAAGATTTTACAAAAATAGTTGTTTGAATGGATATTAGACTTGCTTTTTTTAAGCAGGCCATAAAAAAAACCGCCCCAACAATTGGAGCGGTTTTTTAATCTATTTTGAGCAGCAATTAAGCCTTCACTGATTGTACAATCTTTGTGAAAGTTTCTGGCTCATTCATTGCCATATCAGCCAATACCTTACGGTTCAAATCAGAACCTTTCTTAGCTAATAAATTAATGAACTGGCTGTAGGTTAAACCTTCTTCTCTTACTGCAGCATTGATACGTGCAATCCACAATGTGCGGTATTCACGCTTCTTCAACTTACGAGAAACATATGAGTAAGTTAAACCTTTCTCTAATACGTTTTTGGCAACGGTATAGACGTTTTTACGCTTACCATAGAAACCTTTGGCTTGATCTAAAATCTTTTTTCTTCTTGCTCTAGATGCAACGGCATTTTTTGAACGTGGCATAATTAATATTTTTTTGAATCGGCTATTAAAAGCTTCGGACTCGGTGAATTAAATGGTTGGAATGTGAAGGAATGATTATCCTTTTAATCTTAATAAACGAAGAACGAAGTCTTTGTTAGTTGATCCTACTAAACCTTTCTTTCTCATAGCTCTTTTACGCTTAGTAGATTTCTTGGTTAGAATGTGTCTTTTGAAC
>JBILAW010000069.1:0-9424 GCA_044354025.1 Sediminibacterium sp. | reverse complement strand
AGCAATTTTGCAAAAAAATGCCCAATTTATTCATGAATTCGATGGTTCTAATTACTTGACTACCATGTATCTTTACAAAAAAGGACCAAGTGAGAGAATTAGCAGCTTTAAATCAATTTTTCTGGAAGTATAGATTTCGTTTTTTTGCAGGAATGCTATTGGTGATTGCGACCAATTATTTGGCTGTTTTAGCCCCTCAGATTACCGGTTATGTAGTTGGTTTGGTTCAGGCAAAATTACCTGGAGGAAAGCCTGTTGCTGGCGCATCAAATGACTTAATTATCAGAGCTATTGACGGTATCAGTGAAGCCAATCAATTGAGCTTTGGCTGGTTAATCACTTTTTGCAGTATCACCATTTTGGTCTTGGCTATTTTAAGAGGCGTGTTCATGTTTTTTATGCGTCAGACGATTATTGTCATGAGTCGACATATCGAATATGACCAAAAAAACCAAGTGTATGAACATTACCAAGCATTGGATACCGAATTTTATAAAACCCATAGTACCGGTGATTTAATGAGTCGTATCACAGAGGATGTGAGTCGCGTTAGGATGTACACAGGCCCTTCCTTAATGTATTTAATCAACTTAATTTCTTTGATTGGTTTTTGTTTGTACAATATGTTCTCAAAAGATATTCAACTCAGTTTATATGTACTTTCTCCCTTACCTATTTTAGCAATCACCATTTATTTAGTAAATAGCATTATCAATAAAAAGAGTGAGGAGATTCAAGGTCAATTATCAGATTTAACCACCAACGCACAAGAGTCTTATTCTGGAATAAGAGTGATTAAATCTTTTGTACAAGAAAAAGCGATGTTGGGCTTCTTTAAAACCAATAGTGAATTGTACCGTAAGAATGCAGTTAGCTTGGCTAAAGTAGAAGCTTTTTACACGCCTACCATGGCTTTGATGATTGGATTGAGTACTTTGTTAACCATTTATTTAGGCGGATTACAAGCCATTAAAGACCCAAGTCAGATTGGAACAATCATAGAGTTTATCATCTATATTAATATGTTGACTTTCCCGGTGAGTGCGATTGGTTGGACCGCGAGTATGATTCAAAGGGCTGCAGCTTCGCAAAAAAGATTGAATGAATTTTTATCCATTGAACCAACCATCCAAAATAAGGGCACCGAAAAAATAGATAAGATAAAAGGGGATATCCAATTTAAAAATGTTGATTTCGTCTATCCTCATTCTGGCATTAAGGCTTTGAATAATTTTTCTTTAAATATTCAAGCTGGACAAAAAGTATTGATACTTGGAAAAACAGGTTCAGGAAAATCTTCTATCGCCCAAGTTTTAAATAGAATGTACCATGTCAATGCAGGTCAAATATTGATTGATGACAAGCCAATTGAATCTATTGATTTTTTAGCCTTAAGAAAAAAAATTGGATATGTTCAACAGGATGTGTTTTTATTTAGTGATACCATTCAAAATAATATTCAGTTTGGAGTGGCATCCTCCGATGAAACCATTCAAGCTGCTGCAAAATCGGCACATATTTTAAATGAAATTGAACAATTGCCAGCAGGATTTAAGACGATGGTAGGGGAACGTGGGACGACATTAAGTGGGGGGCAAAAACAAAGAATTTCTATCGCTAGAGCGATCATAAAAAAGCCAGACCTTTTTATTTTTGACGACTGCTTGAGTGCGGTGGATGCCAATACCGAAAAGACAATTCTGGCTAATCTTAGTCATCTGATGCAAGATAAAACGGCCTTATTTATCACCCATCGCATCTTTTTCAATTTCCATTTTGATTTAATTATCTATATCAAAGATGGACATATTGCAGAATCTGGTACACACGAAAGTTTGTTAGTAAAACAGGGCTTATATGCCGAATTGTATCATACCCAATTAAGCCAAAATCAAGAATAGGTTCAATTTTCCTTGATTTTACGAATTTTAGTTAAAATTTCAATTTTTCACAAACATTTTATATTTTAGCTATAGATTATAATTAACTAAAATTGATATTGTGGAATACGAAAACAACGACAAAAAGATTGAGAGTGTATTTAGTTCAAAAATTCGTGCTGGAAAAAGAAGAACTTATTTCTTTGATGTAAGAGCCACTAAGGGCAATGATTATTTCTTAACCATTACAGAGAGCAGAAAACGTTTTGATGACAATGGATATGATCGTTCTAAAATTTTCTTGTACAAAGAGGATTTCAATAAATTTTTAAAAGCGTTGACAGAATCTTTGGATTATGTGAAAACAGAATTGATGCCTGACTTTGATTTTGATGCATTCAATCATGAGTTTGATCCTGAAAATCCGCCACAATATCCTAATACTTATCCCGCAGCGTCAGAACCAATAGTAGAAGCAGTGCATCATTCAGTTCTACCTGAAACACCAGCACCAGCATCAACGCCTGAAGTCATTGAACCAACAATCGAACCAACCATTGCTCCAGAAACAAGTGGAGATAATTTAAGTGGAGAGGAAGTAGATAAATGGTAAGATCAATTTGGAAAGTATATAAAAACTACAAAGTTTTTAGCATCCAGATACTACATCCATCATGACCAGAATTGCCCAATGATTTTGTCAATCTGTTATAACCCAATTTTTCATACATCGTAACTGCATTAGATAGTTCAGGCATTGTTTCAAGGTACACTTGCATATATCCATTTTCTTTTGCCCAAGCCATTGCTTTAAGCATCAATGCCTTTCCTAATCCTGTGCCTCTTGCTGTGGGTGCTAAATATAATTTTACCAATTCACAAGTGCCATCTGGCAAGCCTTCGGTGGGAAAAATGCCACATCCACCAACCAGGGTTCCTTCCATTTCCGCTATATAATAAATAGATCCTGCAGTTTGAAACAACTCAAATAAATGATCTGTGGTTGGATCGTAATAAACAGTACCGGGTTTATTGGCGCCAAATTCAGTCAATGCAGCTCGAATCACCGCAGCCAAGGCTACATTGTCTTTTGGTTCAATCCATCTTATGCTTTCCATTGCTTGTATTGATTCATTAATCCATTGGTTGAACTATCGTGTTCCGTCACAGGTTCATTGTTACTTAGTTCAGGTAGAATTTGATTGGCCAATTGTTTTCCTAATTCTACACCCCATTGATCAAAACTGTAGATATTCCAAATGATACCTTGTGTAAAAATCTTTTGCTCGTATAGTGCAATTAAGAAACCTAATGTATGTGGTGTGATTTGCTCTACCAAGAATGAGTTAGTTGGTTTGTTACCTGCAAAAACTTTGAATGGTGATAAGCTTTCAATTTCGGCTTCTGATTTACCAGCTGCTTTTAATTCTTCCACTACGATTTTTTCGTTCTTACCATTCAATAGCGCTTCTGTTTGCGCAAAATAATTACTTAATAATTTATCATGATGGTCACCAATTGGATTGTGACTTTTTGCAGCTGCAATAAAATCACAAGGAATCACCAATGTACCTTGATGGATCAATTGATAAAAAGCGTGTTGTCCATTGGTGCCTGGTTCGCCCCAGATGACTGGACCAGTTGCATAATTTACAGTCGTCCCATTGCGGTCTACAAGTTTACCATTGCTCTCCATATTGCCTTGTTGGAAATAGGCAGCAAATCTGTGCAGGTATTGGTCGTAGGGTAGGATGGCTTCGCTCTGAGCGCCAAAAAAGTTGGTATACCAAATTCCTAGTAATGCCATAATAACTGGTATATTTTTTTCGAATGGAGTAGTTTTAAAATGCACATCTGCTTCATGCGCCCCTTTTAATAAATCCTCAAAATTGTCGTAACCAATGGTTAAAGCAATGGATAATCCAATCGCACTCCATAAAGAATATCGACCGCCCACCCAGTCCCAGAATTCAAACATATTTTGACTATCAATACCAAATGCAGTCACTAATTTTTTGTTCGTACTTAATGCAACAAAATGCTTGGCGATATGTGCTTCCTCTTTTGCGTGTTCCAAAAACCAAGTTCTAGCCGTATGGGCATTGGTCATGGTTTCTTGTGTGGTGAATGTTTTAGACGCAATTAAAAACAAGGTTTCTTCTGCGTTTACTTTTTTTAAAGTTTCAGCAATATGTGTTCCATCTACGTTACTTACAAAATAAGTTTGTATTCCATCTATCCAATAAGGCTTCAAAGCTTCGGTCACCATCACTGGGCCCAAATCACTTCCACCAATTCCGATATTTACAATCGTTGTAATTTTCTTTCCAGTAAAACCTCTGTGCTCTCCTTGATGAATCTTGTTACAAAAAGTTTTCATTTGTTGCAAGACTGCTTTAATTGCAGGCATCACATCCTTACCATCTAATAGTACAGGTGCGCCGCTGAAATTTCTTAATGCAGTATGCAATACAGCCCTGCCTTCGGTTTCATTGATTGGCTGTCCAGCAAATTGTGATTCAATGGCTTTATCCAATCCACATTCTTTAGCTAATTGAAATAATAATTGAATGGTTTTATCTGAAATAATATTCTTTGAGTAATCAAATAATACATTCGCTTCTTTGATTGAATAAGATTCAAATCTATTAGGATCGGCTGCAAACAAATCTTTCATTTGTCTACGGCTCATCTCTTCTTCAAAATGCTTTTTCAACACAAACCAAGCTTGCGTTGTGGTTGGATTAATTCTTTCTAACATAATATATATCTATTCTACTTAATTTTTTGAATGACTTCGATCGTTTTAGCTAAAGCTTCTGGGGAAATGTCAAGATGTAATACAAATCTAACTTGGATAGGGGTCATCACATAGGCCAATATTTTTTGTTCCTTAAGTGCTTGAACAAATGCGGCAGGGGTGTATGCGCCGGTCATGACTGCTATGACAATATTGGTTTCAACTGGTAATACATGGTCTACAAATAAGGTTGCTTCTAATGCATCTTTTAAAGCAATGGCATGTACATGATCTTCTGCCAAACGCTCCACATGATTTTCAATGGCGTAGATTCCAGCAGCAGCTAAATAACCTGCTTGACGCATTCCACCTCCAAACACTTTTCTCCAACGTCTTGCTTTTTTAATAAAAGGGGCTGATCCAACTAAAACACTTCCCACTGGCGCACCTAAACCTTTACTTAAACAGATAGATACTGAATCAAAGACTTTACCATAATCTGCCGCATTTTCCTTTTTGTGAACAATGGCATTAAAAATACGGGCGCCGTCTAAATGGAGTGCCAACTGATTGGCCTTGGTCACCTTTTGAATCTCGTAAAAAGTATTAAAATCATAACAAGCGCCTCCACCTCTGTTACTAGTATTTTCTAAGCTCACCAAACTAGTAATGGACTTATGCACATCTATTGGGTTGATGGCGGCTTGAATTTGCGCTGCATTCAAAAGACCTCGGTCTCCGTGTAAAAGGCGTACCGAACAGCCAGAATTAAAGGCGATTCCTCCTCCTTCGTACTGATAAATATGTGCAATTTCGTCACAAATCACTTCGTCTCCTGCCTGTGTATGGGTTTTGATGGCCAATTGATTGGTCATAGTGCCACTTGGGCAAAACAATCCAGCTTCAAATCCAAACATCTTAGCCGTTTTTTCCTCCAAACTGTTGATACTTGGGTCTTCTCCAAACACATCATCTCCAACAGGTGCAGCTTGCATATAAGCTAACATGGCTGGGGTAGGCTTAGTGACGGTATCGGATCTAAAATCTATCATGCAACGAAGATAAATCCAGGCGGTCGATAAACGATGAAAATCACCATTTTGGGTATAAATATTTCTAAAATGTGATTTTGAAGGGTATTCTAGGCTTTATTTGTATTATTGCCTCCAAAAACTTAACTTTGCAGACTTACGAAAGGGAGATACTATTTTGGACTTTCCATCGTTATACTTATAAATAAATCCTTTGCATGAGGCAGCTTAAAATTGCTACACAGATCACCAACAGAGATTCTCAAGCGGTTGAAAAATATTTACAGGAGATTTCTAAAATCTCTATGATTAATCCCGAGGAAGAGACAACCCTAGCGCAACGTATTAAAATGGGTGACCAACGCGCTTTAGACAAGCTGGTTCAAGCCAATTTACGTTTCGTTGTATCTGTAGCAAAACAATACCAACACCAAGGTTTATCCTTGAGTGATTTAATTAATGAGGGTAATCTAGGTTTGATCAAAGCCGCACAGCGTTTTGATGAGACGAAAGGTTTCAAATTCATTTCTTATGCGGTATGGTGGATTCGTCAATCTATTTTACAAGCATTGGCGGAACAAGGCCGTTTGGTTCGTTTACCACAGAACAAGATTGGTACTTATAATAAAGCGAACAAAGCTTATATGGCATTCGAACAAGAGCATGAGCGTGAGCCTTCAACAGAGGAACTAGCAGGTATCTTGGAGATGTCAGAAACGGAAATCAACAATATTTTCCAATCGAATACACGTCATACCTCATTGGATGCGCCAGTGCATGAAGCAGAAGATGTGGCCATGGGTGATTTATTAGAAGGCGGATCTCATACGGATGAAGATGTGATGAAGGATTCTTTGAGAGAAGAAATCAAAAGAGTCTTAAAATCTTTAAGTCCAAGAGAAGCGGAGATTGTAAACGCATACTTTGGTTTAGACGGCGAAAATGGCGTTACGATCGAACAAATTGGTATCAAATACGATTTAACAAAAGAACGTATTAGACAAATTAAAGAACGTGCCATTAAACGTTTACAAAAAGCTCGATATAGTAATGCATTGAAAGCTTACTTGGGCTAATTAAAAAATTAACAATATCATAAAAGCCCCTACGATCTTACAGATTTGTCGGGGTTTTTTTTATACCTACATTGTAGCAACAAAAAAAGGATTATGGAAACAGAAAAAGTAGACATCTTAATTATTGGATCAGGACCAGCAGGCTATACTGCAGCAATTTATGCAGCTAGAGCAAACATGAAACCTCTATTGTACCAAGGCATTCAACCAGGTGGACAATTAACGATTACGACAGATGTAGAAAACTATCCAGGTTTTCCAGATGGAATACAAGGGCCAGAAATGATGGTGAATTTTGAAAAACAAGCTGCAAGAATGGGAACTGATATCCGTTATGGATTGGCGACTAAAGTAGATTTTAGCAGTTACCCACATAAGGTTTGGATTGATGATGAAAAAATTATTGAAGCAGGCGCTGTGATTATTTCTACTGGTGCTAGTGCAAAATGGTTAGGCATTCCTAGTGAAGAAAGATTAAATGGTTTTGGTGTGAGTGCTTGTGCAGTATGTGATGGATTTTTCTTTAAAGGAAAAGATGTGGCCATTGTGGGTGCGGGTGATACGGCTGCAGAAGAAGCACATTACTTATCAAAAATGTGTACGACGGTGCATATGATTGTAAGAAAGGAACAGATGCGTGCGAGTAAAGTGATGCAGGATAGAGTAATGAATACGCCAAATATTATTATACATTTTAATTCAGAAACAGACGAAATTTTGGGTGATAAGAAAGTAGAAGGGGTGCGTATTAAAAACAATAAAACCAATACCATGGAAGAGATTCCAGTAAGTGCGTTTTTTGTGGCGATTGGACACAATCCAAACAGCAGTATTTTTAAAGACTATTTAAAGATGGATGAAACAGGTTATATCTTAACAGAGCCTGGTACCACTAAAACAAATATTGAAGGGGTGTTTGCATCAGGTGACGTACAAGATAAAAATTATCGTCAAGCGGTAACAGCTGCAGGTAGTGGTTGTATGGCGGCGCTAGATGCGGAACGTTTTTTAACAGCTAAGGGACATTAATTAGCTAAACCTATTCTATGCACATCTATTTAAATGATTTATTGTTCAATGGTTTTCACGGAGTTTATCCTGCAGAAAAAAAAATTGGAAATACATTTAAAGTAGATGTCCGTATTCAAATGACGCCTGCTACAAAAACCATTCATAAATTAGAAGATACCATTGACTATGTGCAAGTATACGCATTGATTCAAAAAATCATGGCAGTGCCTACGCCCTTACTTGAAACCATTGTAGCCAATATTGCAGATCAAATTTTAGCAGCAAACCCAATTGCTGAATTGGTTTATGTAAAAATTACTAAACTACAATTGTCAATACCTTATTTTGAAGGAACGACTGCAGTTGATATAGAAAGAAAAAGAAATTAATTAATACAATCGCTTTTACTAGATTTTTTTATCCTTCCATCTCATTGTTCTAATGTAGAAGAAAGAAGGTAATAATAAGCTTACCCAATAAATGATCTCACTAAACCAGCCATAAGTAATAGGTAATTGGTAATATTCAAGCACTAGATAGTTATAGATAATATAAATGATGATGGCAGCAAATTCAATAAGTAAGGTCACTTTGGATTGACCTGTACCTGTTACAGCACTTAACCATATAGTTGAAACAGACATAAAGAGCAGTGCAATAGAAACGATTCTTAACACAGGAATCCCTTCTGTTAAAAAGCCATCACCTTGTCCATAGATGGAAAGAAATTGAGCTGCAAATACATTGATCATAATGGCTACAATGAAAGCAAATCCAAAGCTCCATCGCATGATTTTATGAATTAGTTCAATGACTTTGTATTGCATATTTTGTCCAATGATATTACTCACCATAGTGGTGGTGGTAGCCGCAAATGCCCAGGTAAAACAACCAAAAAAGCCAAAAATATTGCGCATGGCATTGGATACTGCAAGGGATTGTTCTCCTCTATGTTCTATTAGGATATAAAAGAATTCCCAACTAATAATACTAATCATGTATTGCATGATTAAAGGAGAAGACTGCACTAAAATCAGTTTTACATAATCTAATTTAAGTTCAAACTTTTTAAATAAATCAAATCTTGCGCCTATCTTTTGATAGTGTATAACAAGGTAGATCACCAATAAACCCATGATCTCTGCAATGATAGAAGCATAAGCTGCACCATTTAAACCCATGGCAGTAAAACCAAAATGCCCAAATATTAAACTGTAATCAAAAAAGATATTGAACAATGCTTCGGTAGCGGTGCCAATGATCAAGAACTTGCTTTGATTGGTGCCCACTAATAAGGCATTGCGCATTTGATAAATAAATAAAAATGGAATCCCCCAAATACGAATTTTTAGAAATTCAATCACCGTATCCGCTCTTGATGAATCAATTAATAAAGCATGAAATATAGTTGGGGCGATAAAGTAGGTAAATCCAATACCGATGATGGATAAGAAAATAGAAATGATGACGCCCTGTGAAAATAAAATACCAATCTCATCCACCCTGTTTTCGCCTGCTCGTCTAGAAATAAGGGCTTGTAATCCATTATTGAGTCCTTGCCCCATGACACCAAATATCAAATAATAGACCCCTGTAATCCCTCCAATGGCGAGTGCTTGCTTGCTTAAGGCACCCAGAAAGATATTGTTGATGATAAAGTTAAACTGAGGCACCAAAATAGCCAAC
>JBILAW010000169.1:0-2686 GCA_044354025.1 Sediminibacterium sp. | reverse complement strand
GCAGCAATTAAAGCTTCTTGGGAAATGTATGGTGTGTATAATGCTGCTAAGTATGATACCTACATCGCAAATACGGCTGTAAAGTATACAAGCGCAACTGCACATAATCAAATTTTAACCGAGAAGTGGGTACACAATTACCTGAGTTCTTGGGAGGTTTGGTGTGATTGGAGAAGAACTGGATTCCCTGTATTAACTGCTGCAGTAGATAGAGTGGATTCAAGAGGTATTCCTTTCCGTTTAGGTTATGCTCCAACAGAAGCATCTTTAAACCCAACCAATTATAAAGCTGCTGTTGCAATTTTAGGTGGCACAGATGATAACTATGGTAAAATGTGGTGGTCTAAATAATTGAGTCTCTTTTGAGTCTTATAAAAAAAGGGGGATCGTGCAAACGATCCCCCTTTTTTGTAGCTTTTATTTTTTTTATTTTATCACCTCGCCTTCAATGGTCAATTCGGCTGGTAATTTTTGTCCAGCAAATTTCACATTTACTTTTTTTCTGAATGCACCAACAGTAGGCGCGGTGTAAGTAACTTTGATGGTTCCTTTTTGCCCTTTTAAAATAGGCTTTTGGTCGTATTCAGGTTGGGTGCAGCCACATTCTGCATTGGCAAATTCTATTACTGCAGGTCTCGCATCGGCGTTTGTATAAGTGAAGATCACAGACTTATTAACGCCTTTTGAAATTTTCCCAAAATTATGTGCAGCTTTGTCAAATTTTATACCCGATTGAGCAGCACAAAATAAAGCGGCTAGTGAAAAACTTAGGGTCAAAATGTACTTCATAGGTATATTATTTTTTTTGATAATTGATTCAGTCAAAGCCTTGAAATTGACGCCTTGACCGTAAAAGTCTGCTCTAAATTATTGAAATTTTGGTAATTATCTGTTTTTATGTGTTTCTTGATTTTTATTGCATTTTACCCCTATTTTTGTCAAATGGAATCCAATTTAGAAGCTGTATCTAATCAGGACATGCTTTCGTTTGAAGCATTTCGAAAAACTGTATTAGAGGACTACCGAACTGCACTTGCTAGTAGAGAAGTGAGTTTGTTGGGTAGACGTGAGGTATTGACAGGGAAGGCCAAATTTGGCATCTTCGGCGATGGCAAAGAAATCGCTCAGGTGGCACTTGCAAAATTTTTTCAAAAAGGTGATTTTAGAAGTGGATATTATCGTGATCAAACTTTAATGTTTGCATTAGGCACTTCTAATATAGGCGATTATTTTGCACAATTATATGCAGACGTAGAAAACGATCCATACAGTGGCGGTCGAAACATGAACTCGCATTTTAGTACCCCCTTTGTGAATGACAAGGGTGACTGGTTGCCACTTGCCGATACGTATAATGTATCTGCGGATATTGCGCCCACTGCAGGACAAATGGTGAGGGGACTTGGACTGGCTTTTGCTTCTAAATTTTTTAGAAATGCAAATCCAGAACCCGCATTTGAAGGATTAACCAATCAAGGGAATGAAGTTTGTTTTTGTACCATAGGAGATGCAAGTACATCTGAGGGACATTTTTGGGAAACCATCAATGCTGCAGGTGTGTTACAAGTGCCATTAGCAGTCATTGTTTATGATGATGGATATGGAATTTCTGTTCCAATCGAATTACAAACAACCAAAGGATCTATATCAGAAGCATTGGCTGGATTTGAAAAAAAACCAGGCACCAATGGCATCAAAATATATACGGTGAATGGATGGGACTATGCTGCACTTTGCGAAACCTTTGAAGAAGGGATTTCTTATACGCGTACAACCCATACACCTGTTGTGTTTCATGTAAAAGAATGCACACAGCCTCAAGGCCATTCAACAAGTGGAAGCCACGAAAGGTATAAAACTGCAGAAAGATTAGAATGGGAAAGAAATTGGGATTGTAATAAACAAATGCGTGCTTGGTTGATTTTAAATGAATTGGCCACTGCTGAATCATTGGATCTTTTAGAATCAGAAGTCAAGCAAGATGTTCGAGATCAAAAGCAAGCTTCATGGGATTTATATATTTTACCAATCAAATCAAAAATTCAAGCAGCAGCTGATTTAGTATTTTCTGGTTTACAACAAGACGCACCATTGTATCGCATGATGCAAGAATTGGTGTCCAACAAAGAGCCCTTAAAGAGAGAACTATTTAGACTTTTAAATATCGTTTTGGAGCAAATGCCACAGCATCCTAATGCAAAAGCAATTGGTCAATTATTAGCAGATTATCATCAAGAGCAAGCACCTTTTTATAGCAAGTATTTATACAACGAAGGTCCAAAGAGCGCATTGAATGTGCCTGTGGTCCCAGCAGTCATGGATGCAAATCCAAAGCAGATGAATGGGTATGAGGTCTTGAATCAATACTTTGATCACTTGTTTGCCAACAATCCTAAAGTGGTCGCCTTTGGTGAAGATCTAGGAAATATTGGAGACGTGAATCAAGGCTTTGCAGGACTTCAATCCAAATATGGTGTGAATAGAATTTTTGATACAGGTATCAGAGAACAAACCATCATGGGTCAAGCGCATGGCTTAGCTATGAGAGGATTGAGACCTATTGCAGAAATTCAATACTTAGATTATTTAATGTTTGGCATACAATCACTAAGTGACGACGTGTCCACTTTACATTACCGAACTGTTGGAAGACAAAGTAGTCCTGTGATTATTAGAACAAGAGGAC
>JBILAW010000068.1:0-9545 GCA_044354025.1 Sediminibacterium sp. | reverse complement strand
CGTAAGAAAGGACGCAAGAAACTAACTGTATCTAGCGAGAAAGGATTAAAATAATTTAATCTCTATTCGTAGAAACTTATAATTTTAAAGTCCACTCGTTTTCGGGTGGACTTTTTTAATGTATCATCCATAAAATAATAAATAGGATATTCACCATTGGCAAAGATTTTTACATATCAACAAAAGGATAAATTAAAGAGCAGGAAGCAAATGCAAAATTTGTTTGCTTTAGGCAAGTCCATGTCTAATTCGCCGCTTAGGTTAATATATACCTTAGAGAATATTGCCGACCAAGATCCAACAAATCCAATACCGCTTATTATACAAGCTGGGGTAGGGGCGCCTACTAAACAATTTAAAAAGGCAGTGCAACGCAATCGAGTAAAGCGTTTATTGAGAGAAGCCTATCGTTTAGAACTGCCTGCTTTCAAAGCAGCGCTTCCACTGCAAGGCAAGCGTTTAAATATCTTTATTTTATACATGGAAGAAAATGTGTTGCCACAAATAGAGCTCAATATAAAAATGAAATTGATATTGAATCAATTGGTAAACCGCATTTATGGACAAGCTTAAAAAAATCATTGCCTTTCCATTTATCGTATCGATCCGATTTTATCAATACGCTTTATCCCCTTATTTAGGAGGAAGCAAGTGTCGATACACACCTAGCTGTTCTCACTATACTGCAGAAGCGATCCAAAAATATGGCCCCATTAAAGGGATGATGATGGGCATAAAAAGACTTAGCAAATGCAGGCCTGGTGGTGGACATGGCTATGACCCAGTGCCATAGTTAGTTGAATCATACAACAAAAAAACCGCCCCTTGTGGGACGGTTTTGAGTATTTTTTTGGATTTAATTATTTCGCAGCAGCAAAACGATCTGCAATCATAGACCAATTCACTACATTCCAAAACGCAGCTAAATAATCGGCTCTTCTGTTTTGGTATTTTAAATAGTAGGCATGCTCCCAAACATCAGCGCCTAAAATTGGTGCACCTTTTACTTCAGCTACATCCATTAAAGGATTGTCTTGATTTGGTGTAGAACTTACTTCTAATTTTCCGTCTTTTACAATTAACCAAGCCCATCCGCTACCAAAACGAGTCATACCAGCAGCAGCAAATTTTTCTTTGAATGCATCCAAACTTCCAAAGCTTGCATCAATCGCTGCAGCTAATTCACCAGTTGGATGTCCACCTGCATTAGGCGCTAAACTATTCCAAAAGAAACTATGGTTCCAATGTCCACCACCATTGTTTCTTACAGCAGGGCTAATGCTTCCAGCAACTGCCACTAATTCCTCGATTGTTTTGCCTTCGTTAGGCGTACCGGCAACTGCTTTATTTAAATTATCAACATAAGCTTGATGGTGTTTGCCATGGTGAATTTGCATGGTCAATGTATCAAAATGTGGCTCTAGGGCTTCGTGTGCATAAGGTAATGCAGGTAATGTAAATGACATATTTTTCTTTTTAATTTGAATGTTTGAATGCCAAAATTACAATGCTTTGCGCTGATTTAAGCGACTTGCTGCTTTTTTTTCAATAAATATCATTTCAATTAACAATAGCGTAGTAAAAAATAGCTTTCCTGCGTAATCCTAAAAACGGATTACTTCAGAAACTATTTATTTACTGCGCTTGCATAGAAATTTAGAAATAAACATAGTACCCCGAAGCCGATTTCGGTTCCTTCCGCATGAGGATGAGGGGTAGCTATGTTTATTGCTTCAATAGCTTCATTCGATAATTCTAAAACGGATTACTCCAGAAACTATTTATTTACTGCGCTTGTATAGGAATTTAGAAATAAAGATAGTACCCCGAAGCCGATTTCGGTTCCTTCCGCATGAGGATGAGGGGTAGCTATGTTTATTGCTTCAATAGCTTCACTCGATAAAAAGAAAACAGATTACGCAAGAAAGCTATTTATTACTTAGCGCTATAAACAGAAAAGCTAACGCTTTGCTTTAAAGAAGGATTGCATTAAGGCAGCGCATTCTTCTTGTAGGATTCCTCCGGTAAGGGTCGTAGAAGGATGGAATGGATTTTTTTCTGTGACGCGACGGTAACTGTTTTTTTCGTCATAGGCGCCAAATACAATATGGCCAATCTTATTCCAATATAAAGCACCTGCGCACATTAAGCAAGGCTCTAAGGTCACATAGAGTGTCGCTTCTGGCAGGTATTTTGATTGTAAGTTTTCACAAGCACTAGAGATAGCTAAAATTTCGGCGTGCGCTGTAACATCTTTTAAAAGTTGTACTTGGTTGTAACCTTTTGCAATGACCTGATCGTTCATTACAATGACAGCACCTACGGGTACTTCGTCTTCATCAAAAGCCCTCTTAGCTTGTAAGAGGGCCTGACGCATAAATTGTTCATGTTTATTTTCCACTAGCGAATGTAACTGTGCTTATAATTTTTGGATACGAATATTTCTGTACCAAACTTTATCGCCATGATCTTGCAAGCTGATATGTCCAGAAAAGACTTTTCCAAAATCAGGTGATTCGCCTTGAGAAAATTTAGATCTTCTAATTAATTCTTTCCAGCTATCATCGCCTAAATGCGTATTGACAGTTGTGACGCCATTTAATTTCATGACTAAAGTTCCTTTATTAGCGATAATGTCCACTAGATTCCACTCTTCTGCAGGTTTAGCACCAGACTCATCACCAACAATAAGGTCGTATAAATTACCAGCTCTATGGCTAATGATTTTACCATCTGGGTGGCCTTCGTTATCTAAGACTTGCATCTCAGGTCCTGTGTGCCAAGTGTTTTTATATTTTGATGGATCATTTTGTACAAAAAAGATAATACCACTATTGCCATTTTTAGCAATTTTCCATTCTAATTGTAAATGAAAATTGGTAAAGCTTTCGTTGGTTACAATATCACCACCGCCAACTATCCTCCCATACAATTTATTACTTGGGTCAAACATGATCGCGCCGTCTACAACTTTCCATGCTTCACCTGCAGTTTTTTTCCCGAATGTATGCCAGCCGTTGGTTGTTTTTCCGTCAAATAAAGAGATCCATTTTTCTTGAGCCTGTAACTGATTAAAACCAAACACTGCAAAAGTTAAGATGGTTAGAGCAAGCAATTGTTTTTTCATAATTTTTAATTGAGGCGTTAAATCAAATAGGGTATCTCAGCGAATCCTATTTGATTGAGTTGGAATTATTTTTTTAATAGTAAAATGTATTTAACCATCGCTTCTGCATCTTCCTCGCTTAGGTTTGCATGCGCTGTCATTGGGATAGCACCCCAGTTGCCACTTCCGCCTTTGATAATTTTTCCGGCCAACATTTCGACATTGTCATCTGTATTTTCATATTTAGCAGCTACCTCTTGGTAAGCAGGTCCTATATTTTTTTCAGCTACTTTATGACAAGTTAAACAGTCGCTTCCTGCAATCAAGGCCAATCCTTTTGCATAATCTGGATTGTCAGATAATTTAGTTTCGGAACTAGTTGTTGTCTCTGTTGTTTCATTTTTTGTTGCTCCACCACCACATGCAACTAATAAAAGGGCTGCTGATAGAGTGTATAAAATTTTACGCATAGTCTATTGTTTGAATGTAATTTGAATTGAAGATTTGAATGATTGATTTTAATGCTTTGATTAAATGCCTAATATTTTTTTGTTAAATGCCTCGTCCGATCCAGTGCTAGCAAAATCATCAAAAGCTTTTGCTGTTATAGGGATGATATGATTTTGAATAAATACAGCGCCTTCTGCTGCACCCACTTCTGGATGTTTTAAACAACATTCCCATTCCAATACAGCCCAGCCTTTATAATCATATGCCGCCAACTTGCTAAAGATACTTTTAAAATCTACTTGGCCATCACCAAGTGATCTAAATCTTCCAGCACGATCTACCCAATTTTGATAACCACCATATACGCCTTGCTTTGCACTCGGATTAAACTCGGCATCTTTTACATGGAACATTTTAATGCGCTCATGGTAAGCATCGATATAGCCTTTATAGTCCATACATTGCAATACCAAATGCGATGGATCAAATAATAAACAAGCGCGAGGATGATGCCCTACTTTTTCTAAAAACATTTCATAGGATACGCCATCGTGTAAATCTTCGCCAGGATGAATTTCATAACATAAGTCTACACCAGCAGCATCAAATTCATTTAAAATTGGTAACCATCTTTTGCCTAATTCAGTGAAACCTGTTTCGACTAAACCTGCAGGTCTTTGTGGCCAAGGATATACCGTATGCCATAACAAAGCACCGCTAAAAGTGGCGTGTGCATTTAAACCTAAATTTTGAGATGCTTTTGCTGCATATTTTAATTGTTGTACAGCCCACTCTGTTCTTGCTTTGGGATTACCTCTATATTCAACTGGTGCAAAGCCATCAAACTGCGCGTCATAGGCAGGGTGTACCGCTACCAACTGTCCTTGTAAGTGCGTAGACAATTCTGTGATCTCTAATCCAGCAGCTTGCACGATGCCTTTGATCTCGTCGGCATAAGTTTTGCTTTCTGCTGCTTTTTGTAAATCAATACAGCGTGCGTCCCAACTTGGAATTTGCACACCCTTGAAACCCAATCCTGCAGCCCATTTGCAGATACCCTCTAAGGTATTGAATGGAGGATGATCTCCTAAAAATTGTGCTAAAAATATACCAGGTCCTTTTACTGTTGTCATAATGTAATGATTACCTTTTAAAAATATCGCCTATTAAATATTATGTGCCGTCCATTTTTGATCAGATCCTGCAGATAAAACGACATTATCAATAAATGCCATCCCTCTAATTCCATCCTCTACTCCAGGAAAGTCTAACATTTCAGGAGTAGGCGTGTTGCCATCCATTTTTGCTGACAAGGTAAGTGCAAAGTTTCTATAAATATTGGCAAATGCTTCTAAATAACCTTCTGGATGTCCGCCCGGAGTGCGGCAATTATGCGTTGCAAAGCTAGATAAATGTGCGCCGTAGTTGGCCCCAGCTCTAAGAATTTGTGTTGGCTGATCTAACCATTTTACAATCAAAGAATTGGGCTCATGTTGAAACCATTCAATGCCACCAAGTTCTCCGTATACTCTAATCTTTAATGCATTCTCTTCGCCTGCTGCAACTTGTGATGCCATCAACACCCCCTTCGCACCATTGTCAAATTTTAACATGACTGCACCATCATCATCCATCGCACGGCCTTCTACTAAAGTATTTAATTCGGCGCAGATATCAGTGATTTTTGCACCAGTAATGTATTCCGCTAAATGGGCCGCATGCGTTCCAATATCACCCATCACAGAACTCTTACCCGATTTTTTTGGATCTGTTCTCCATGCTGCTTGTGCATTGCCTTCTCTTTCAGATAATCTACTTAACCATCCTTGTGGATATTCCACCCAAACCTTACGAATCTTACCCAGCTTGCCTTCGCGGACCATCGCTTTTGCTTGCTTCACCATTGGATAACCAGAATAGGTATGCGTTAAGCAAAGTGTTAATCCGGTTGCTTTCAATTTTTGTTGCAATAATTTTGCTTCTTCTAAGGAGAAAGTAATTGGCTTTTCTATCACCACATTAAAGCCATTTTCCAAAGCCATCATTGCAGGTGCAAAATGCGCAAAATTGGGTGTTACAATGGTTACAAAATCAATGCGCTCATCGGCTGGTAATTGTGCTTCTTTTGTAATCATCTCCTCATAAGTCAAATAAGTTCTTTCTTTAGGAAGGAACAAAGCTTCTCCAGATGCTACAGCAATTTCTGGGTTAATACTTAATGCACCACATTTAACCTCAATGAGTCCATCCATATTCGCAGCAAGTCTATGGATGGCGCCAATAAATGCGTCTTTTCCACCACCTACCATACCCATGCGTAGTTTTCTGTTCATTTTTAGGGAGTTTTTATGCTTAGAAAATAAGCTGAATGTGTCAAAATAACACGTTCATCCTATTGTAAGAGCAATTTCCTCATTATTTCTCAAAAAAACCCTTTTTTAAGAAGAAAATATTTGAAAAGAATGCAAAAATAAATTTACATTTATAAACTCATCCTAATGCTTGCTGACTATGTCTACACCGCTTAATAGACGAAATTTACTGAAACAAGTTGTAACCGGTTCTGCCGCGGTAGCTGCTGGTTTGGTGTTACCACATCAAGCAAGTGCGCAATTAGCAAATCTATCTTATCAACCAACCGATGCAGCCAATTTAAAAGGTAATATCAACCATAGTGTTTGCAGATGGTGTTACAGTGATTTGAGTTTGGAGGCTTTATGTAAGGAAGTCAAAAGCATTGGATTCAATGCGATTGATTTATTAAAACCAAGCGAGTGGGAGACCGTAAAAAAGTACGGCATCGATTGTTCTATGTGTTATACAGCTGGTGAAACAAGTTTGACAAAAGGTTGGAACAACCCAATGCATCATCCTTGGTTGATCAAAGATTATTTGGAAGCAATTCCATTAGTAGCAGATGCAGGGTATAAAAATTTAATTTGTTTTTCGGGGAATAGAAATGGGATGGATGACGCTACAGGAATGAAAAACTGTGTTGAAGGATTAAAACAAATCATGCCATTAGCAGAAGCGAAAGGCGTGACCATTCATATTGAATTATTCAATTCTAAAGTAGACCATAAAGATTATATGGGAGATAAGTCTGCATGGGGCATCGAACTATGTAAGCAATTGGGTTCTCCGAATTTTAAAATTCTTTTTGACATCTATCATATGCAAATAGATGAAGGAGATATCATTCGTTCTATTCAAGATAGTCATACTTATTTTGGGCATTACCACACAGCGGGGGTACCAGGCAGACATGAATTAGATGATCGTCAAGAATTAAATTATCCAGCCATCATGCGTGCGATTAAAGCCACTGGATACAATGGTTATGTGGCACATGAATTCATTGCAACGAACCCAGATAAAATTAGTTCACTCAAGCAAGCAGTTACTGTTTGCGATATTTAAATATTGCTTTTTTAAACCAATCATAACAACTCATAAATTTTTTACAATGGCCGAACAACAGTATGACGCAATCGTAGTAGGTTCTGGAATCAGTGGCGGATGGGCTGCTAAAGAGCTTACAGAAAAAGGACTTAAAGTCTTAATGTTAGAGCGTGGAAGAAACATCGAACACATTAAGGATTATGTCAATGCAGATAAAGAAGCTTGGGATTTTCCACATAGAGGTGGTAGAACACAACAGATGATCGAAGATTATCCTGTGTTAAAACGCGACTACCCATTGAACGAAACGAATTTAGATTATTGGTGTTCTGACAAGGACCATCCTTATACAGAAACAAAACGCTTTGACTGGTTTAGAGGATACCATGTAGGTGGACGTTCTTTAATGTGGGGTCGTCAATCTTACCGTTGGGCTGATTCGGATTTTGAAGCAAATGCAAAAGATGGCATTGCAGTTGACTGGCCAGTGCGTTATAAAGAGATTGAGCCATGGTACGATTATGTAGAAAAATTTGCAGGGATCAGTGGTAATAGAGATGGCATTGATTTATTACCTGATGGTCAGTTCTTACCTCCAATGGATTTAACATGTGTAGAGAAAGATGTGGCTGCAAGAATTAAAGAAATTTATAAAGGAAGCCGACATTTAATCATTGGACGTACTGCTAATATTACGGTGCCGCATGAAGGTCGCCCAGGATGTCAGTTCAGAAATAAATGTTGGTTGGGTTGTCAGTTTGGTGGGTATTTCAGTACGCAATCTTCTACTTTACCAGCTGCGATGGCAACAGGTAATTTAACTTTAAGACCTTTTTCTATTGTGACAGAAATCAAATATGATAAGGATAAAAAGCGTGCGACTGGTGTAACAGTATTAGACGCAGAGACCAATAAAACAATTGAGTATAAAGCAAAAATTATTTTTGTCAATGCCTCTACTTTAAATAGTACTTGGTTGTTGATGAATTCTGCTACAGATGTTTGGGAAGGTGGATTAGGAAGTAGTAGTAATGCTTTGGGTAAAAACTTGATGGACCACCATTTAGGGAATCGTGCTGGTGGAACTATCGAAGGCTATGAAGACAAATACACTTTTGGTCGTCGTGCCAATGGATTCTATATCCCAAGATTCAGAAACCTTGGTGATGAAAAACGTGATTATATCAGAGGATTTGGTTATCAAGGTGGCGCCAACAGAGCTGGATGGGGTCATGATGTGGCAGAAGTAAGCATCGGTGGAAAATATAAAGATGCATTGACTGAGCCAGGTGGATGGTCTATTGGTATGATGGGCTTTGGTGAAATGTTACCAGATGAAACAAACAAAGTGACTTTAGACAAAACGAAGACAGATAAGTGGGGCTTGAATGTTTTGAACATTGATTGCGAGTTGAAAGACAATGAAATCAAAATGCGCAAAGACATTTTAGAAGACGCAAAAGAAATGCTTGAGCGTGCAGGTGCTAAGAATGTACAAGGTTTTGAAGGAGATGGTACACCAGGTAGAGGTATCCATGAAATGGGTACAGCACGTATGGGTAGAGATCCTAAAACTTCTGTATTGAATGGCAATAACCAAGTATGGGATGCGCCGAATGTATTTGTAACAGATGGTTCTTTCATGACAAGTGCGAACTGTGTGAACCCTTCATTGACTTATATGGCATTCACTGCTAGAGCAGTAGACTTTGCTGTATCAGAATTGAAAAAAGGAAACTTATAATTTAATTTTTAAAAAATATTTTATGATAAACAGAAGAGAAGCCCTTTCTAGAGTAGCCATCATCATGGGTGGAACAGTGTTAGGTGCAGAAGCTTTCTTAACAGGTTGTAAAACCAATACCAAGGGTGTGACTTTCTCCCAAGCAGATGTTGACTTTTTAAATGAAGTAGGAGAGACCATCTTGCCTGCAACCGATACCCCTGGCGCGAAAGCGGCCAATGTAGGTGCTTTCATGCAAATTATGGTAAGCGATTGTTATGAAGCAAAGGACCAAGAAATTTTTATGCAGGGCATGGAGGAATTAAAATTTAAAGCTTCAAAAGCTAAAATGGGGAAAGCTTTTATGGAAGCAACCCCAGAAGAGCGTACTGCTTTTTTAACGGACTTGGATAAGGAAGCAAAGGAGTATCAATCAAATAAAAAGAAAGAAGACCCTACGCATTACTTTACCATGATGAAGCAAATGACCTTATCTGGTTTGTTTACTTCAAAAATTGGTGCAACAGAAGTGTTAAGATATGTGGCTGTTCCTGGTAAGTATGAAGGATGTGTGCCTTATACTAAAGGAGAAAAAGCTTGGGCGACTTCTTAAAAAAAATACTACTGAGCCTCCAGCAGGAGGCTCAGTTTTTTACAATTATTCATTCGGTTTTCAATTTTATTTTATGTCAAATTCAAGAAGAAGTTTTTTACGCGGTGCTGCTTTAACAAGTGTTGCATTATCGATGCCATTTAAAAATGAGTTAATGGCCATGGCTGCTAATTCAAAACCATTTGCTTTACAATTATGGTCCGTTAAGATGGCTTTATACAAAGACACCATGGGTGTTTTAAAACAGGTTG
>JBILAW010000168.1:0-2737 GCA_044354025.1 Sediminibacterium sp. | reverse complement strand
ATATTTTAAACTTTAGAGAACTAAGTAAATTAAAATCTACTTATGTGGATGCATTACCTGCCATTGTCAATCCAAAAACAGGAAGAATCCACACAAGCTATGCACAAGCGGTTGCTGTGACTGGAAGGTTAAGTAGCACTAATCCAAATTTGCAAAATATTCCTATTCGTTCTGAGCGTGGAAGAGAGGTTCGAAAAGCATTTATTCCAAGAGATCCATCTCGTATTTTAGTGAGTGCGGATTATTCTCAAATAGAATTAAGGGTGGTTGCCGCTATAAGTGGTGATCCAAATATGTGCGATGCGTTTAAACAAGGTAAAGACATCCACACCGCAACTGCTGCAAAAGTATATGGGATAGCAGAAGCCGAAGTAACTAAAGAACAACGTTATAAAGCCAAGAGTGTCAACTTTGGTATCATCTACGGACAAGGCGCCTTTGGTTTAGCCGAAAACTTGGGTATTTCAAGAACAGAAGCAAAAGAGATTATTGATAATTATAAAAAAGAATTTCCCAATATTCAATTGTACATGGACCAACAAATCAATAAGGCCAAAGAACAGGGCTTTGTTGAAACCCTAATGGGACGCAAGCGCTGGTTGAGGGATATCAATTCCTCTAATTTTACAGTGCGTGGATTTGCTGAGCGCAACGCCATCAACTCTCCTATTCAGGGTTCTGCAGCAGATATGATTAAGCTAGCAATGATTAAGATTCATCATGCAATGAAACAACAACATTGGGAATCAAAAATGATTTTACAAGTACACGATGAATTGGTATTTGATGCAGTCGAGTCTGAATTACCTGCATTAAAAGAATTGATTTTATCCTGTATGACCACTGCAATGGAATTACCAAACGGCGTTCCGGTAGAAGCAGAGATTGGCCAGGGAAAAAATTGGTTAGAAGCGCATTAAATAATTATGCCCTTAAATTTTCTTAAGGGCATAATTATTTTTGTCTAATGATTTTTTCGACAGCCCCCATAAACGAGGCTGTCGATTTTACCTAACGATTCATGCTGGCTAAAAACTCTTCGTTGTCTTTAGTGCCGCGCATGCGTTTTAATAATTCATTCATTGCTTCATCTGTGTTCATATCGTTCAAGAACAAGCGAAGGATATTCATTCTCTGTAATACATCTTTGTCTAATAATAAATCATCACGACGCGTGCTTGATCCTGTTAAATCAATCGCAGGGAAGATACGCTTGTTCGCTAAACGACGATCTAATACCAATTCCATATTACCTGTTCCTTTAAATTCTTCAAAGATCACTTCGTCCATTTTAGAACCAGTATCTACAAGCGCTGTTGCAATGATAGTAAGCGATCCACCGTTTTCAATTTTACGTGCAGCTCCAAAAAATTGTTTTGGTTTTTGCATGGCGTTGGCTTCCACCCCACCCGATAATACTTTACCAGAGCTTGGTGCTACGGTGTTGTGTGCACGTGCTAAACGTGTAATTGAATCTAATAATATCACAACATCATGTCCACATTCTACTAAGCGTTTTGCTTTTTGTAAAGCCATAGTAGATACTTTAACGTGTTTTTCTGCGGGCTCATCAAATGTAGATGCAATCACTTCTGCTTTTACAGAACGCTCTACATCGGTTACTTCCTCTGGACGCTCATCCACCAAGACCACCATCAAATAACATTCTGGGTGATTGGCAGCAATTGCATTGGCAATTTCTTTCAACAACATGGTCTTACCCACTTTTGGTTGTGCAACCAATAATCCACGTTGACCTTTTCCAATCGGTGTAAATAAATCCATGATACGTGTACTATAATTATTAGCCGTCGTATATAAATTTAATTTCTGGAACGGGAACAAAGGTGTTAAATAATCAAAGGGAATACGATCACGAATTTCGTCTGGTTTTTTACCATTGACAAAATCCACTTTTGTTAAAGCAAAATACTTCTCTCCTTCTTTTGGAGGACGCACTGTTCCTTGAACCGTGTCTCCTGTTTTTAAACCAAATAATTTTATTTGAGAAGGAGAAACATATACGTCATCTGGAGAGGATAAATAATTATAATCAGAACTTCTTAAAAAGCCATAACCATCGGGCATCATTTCCAATACGCCCTCTGAAGCGATCGCGCCGTCGAATTCTACATTGAATACAGGCTCTTTTTTAGGTTGATGTCTGTTTTGGTGTGGGTGTTGACCTTGACCAGGTCCTCTTTGACCACGGGGATCGCCACCTTGTGCATGTTGATTGGATTGACCGGCATTTGGGTCTTGGCCCGTTTGGTCACCCTGAGGTGCAGATGATGCTTCGGGATTGTCTGTTGGTGCAGGCGATTGGCTTGCAGCAGACTCGTCACCAAATAAAGCAGCCGCTATTTTAGAGGCTTTATCGTCTTCTGTAGGACCTTTAGCGTCTTTTTCGATTTTAACAGGATTAGCTGTTCTACGCTTTGGTTCTTCTTCCTGCGTAGCCGTTTTTTTTGCAATAGGCTTGCGCACTGGTTTAGATGCAGATGCATCTGCTTTAGCTGTAGGAGTGGGAGCAGCAAGGGGCTTTCTTCCTCTCTTTGGTTTGTCGTCTTTTTCTTGCACTGTAAATGAATGGTTTTTTTAAATCGAATCGAGATCGGGGAATGTTTGAAAAAATCTAGTTGAATTTGGCCAAGATTTGACCGGTAATGAAAGAAGCGCGAAAAATAGTATCTGAGCGTTTGCTCGTTTCTACCACAAAGTAAAGCAGTTTTGCATA
>JBILAW010000167.1:0-2751 GCA_044354025.1 Sediminibacterium sp. | reverse complement strand
AAATTGTTATCCATATATTTTATTCGAGCTGTTATTAGATAAACGAATAATTTTACCCTAAAGTATGTGATTATGCACTATAAAATTGATACAAAAGAGAAATTTGCCGTTTTAAGCCTGCTCGACCCTAGTCTTAGTTCAAATCTCGTGCCAGAATTGAATGATTTGATCAAAAATTTAGGCTTAACGAGCCCTAAAAACCTGGTTTTGAACCTAGGGGCTGTAAAAGACTGGGATTTAAGCATTATGGAGCTTTTAGCCCAGCATCAAGAAGTATTTTATGATAATAATACCAGTTTTGTCCTTTGTAGCTTGTCAGATGACTTACAAAACGCCCTAGATTTGACTGAATTTGGCGAAGTGATGAACTTAACACCTACCGAATCAGAAGCCTGGGATATCGTTCAAATGGAAGAAATTGAGCGTGAACTACTCGATAGTGACGATATGGAGTTTTCTACCCAAGAATAGTCTAAGATTTGTTAAATTCGCGCTCCTATGATCACGCCTCAAACCATTCAACAAATTACCAGCCGAATTGACATCATTGATGTGGTGGGTGAATTTGTGAAATTAAAGAAAAGAGGCACCAATTATTTAGGCAACTGCCCATTCCACAACGAAAAATCTCCCTCATTTACGGTCTCTCCTGCCAAAGAAATTTACAAATGTTTTGGCTGTGGCAAGAGTGGCAATACCATCACTTTTTTGATGGAACATGAAAAGTATAGTTATGTAGAAGCTTTAAGATGGTTGGCTGCGAGATACAATATTGAAATCGAAGAAACCGAGACAAGTCCTGCACAAAAGATTGCACAACAAACTGCAGACAGTTTATATGCGATCAATCATTTTGCAATGGACTTCTTTACCAAACAATACTGGGATACAGAAGCTGGCGAAACCATTGCACAGAGTTATATGCAGCATCGTGGTTTTTTACGTCCGATTGTAGAAAAATTTAAAATTGGATACAACCCTTCTGAACGAGACAGTTTAGCAAAGGCCTTGATTCAAAATCAATTCAATCCAGAACTATTTGCAAGAACTGGTTTAGTAGTGGAACGCGATGGCGGGTGGCAGGATAATTATAGGGACCGTATCATCTTCCCTATTCATAACACGACTGGAAAAATCATAGGCTTTGGTGCAAGACAAATTGCTAAGAATGACCGCTCTCCAAAATACATCAATACCCCAGAGAACGAGATTTATATTAAGAGTAGGATTCTTTATGGATCTTATTTTGCGAGAACTGCAATTGATAAAGCCAATGAATGCTTATTGGTAGAAGGCTATACAGATGTGGTGAGCTTACACCAAGCAGGCATTGAAAATGTAGTAGCAAGTGGTGGTACCTCTTTGACGATCGACCAATTGAGATTGGTTAAAAAATATACACAGAACCTGACCATTATTTATGATGGTGACTCAGCAGGTGTCAAGGCAGCGTTGAGGGGATTGGATATGGCATTAGAAGAAGGATTGAATGTACAATTGGTTTTAATTCCAGACAACGAAGATCCAGATAGTTATGTCAATAAAGTGGGTCCTGATGCATTCCGTGCATTTGTTCAATCTGCAAAGAAGGATTTTATTTTATTCCAATTAGAAGTTCAATTAAAAGAAGTTGGGAACGATTTAAATAAAAAAAATAGTCTAGTCAATCAAATGGCAGAGACTTTAAGTAAAATTAATAAGGCAGAAGATTTTACAAAATTACAAGAGTATGTAAGAAAGTGTGCCGACATATTGCGTATTGACGAAACGGGCTTAACCCAATTGGTTAATAAGTTCAAGCGTGACAAAATTGTCAAAGATGAAAAGAAGATGGCCTATGACGAAGCGGCCATTTTGATGCCCAATTTCCAGCAATCAACGCAGGACCTTGATAATGTTGACCTTGTTCTTGACAAGGATTTTTTACACGAAAAAAACTTAGTGCGTTTATTGATTGAGTTTGGTAATGAAGTTTTAACAGATGGCCGCATGGTATCCACTTGGATTGCAGAAGAATTAGAGCCCTTCCCTTTGGACAACCAAGACATGATTCAATTGGTTAAAACTTATTTTGAATGGCAGGTAGCTGGCAAAATACCCAATAATAAAACGCTACAATACCATGAAGACCCACAGATTCAACAATTGGTGATGGGACTTTTTGAACCAGAACATGAGTTAAGTTTAAGATGGAATGAAAAACTAGGTCTCAAGAAGCCAGTGGAGGACATCGGTTACCAACATCAAATTGAAGTGAGTTTGCTTTATTATAAATTAAGAAAGATTAAAAAAATGATTCGTCAGAATCAGGATGATATGGAGCAAGTGCAAGGTGAGGAACAAATTCAATTACTACACATACATAAGCATCTAAAAGATGCAGAGCGTGAGTTAACCAAGATCATTGGAACCGTGATCTTTAAGTAGATTCATTCAATATGCCTATTCTAGGAATAGCATACTTTTTTTTATTTCTCGGAAGGATTTTGTTTACCAGCAATTAACTTTTCTAAAGTCGCTTCTAACCGCTTTTGCTTGGTTTCATCTTTTTTAGCTCCATTGATCCAACTTAAATATTCCTTTTGATTGATAATAGAAAGAGATGTAAAGAACTCTCTAGCTTCTTCGTGTGATTGGAATAATTTTTCTACTTCAATTGGTAAAGCAATCAATCTTTTATCAAAATCGTCAATCTCAATATTAGGAGATTTGAATCCAGCGAAGGCTCTATTTCTATTTGGGATCTGATCG
>JBILAW010000166.1:0-2754 GCA_044354025.1 Sediminibacterium sp. | reverse complement strand
GGAATATTCTTTACCATACCACCAGCAGCCATATCACGGAAAGACAAACGCATATTCAATAAGTCCACTAAATTTTTACGTTGCATCTCCTCGTTACGTAATTGAATTTTGTATTCGTCTTTACCGTCTTTGATTTTAGAAATCTCTTTACCAAATAAGGCCGTACGAATTTGCATCCCCACTTGAGCAGAGGATACACCTTCAATCAAAGCACGGTCTCTGTCAATTGTTAATGTTAATTCAGGATTTTGTAAGTCCACATCCATCTTTAATTCTTCGATACCAGGAATTTGTGCTGCATCTAAATAATTCTTTAATCCAACAGCGGTTTTAATTAATTTATCAAAATCATCTCCCTGAATTTCAATGTTCACTGGAGGATCTGTTGGCGGACCACTTGACTCTTGTGTGACTGTAATTTCCGCACCAGGTATGCCTTTCATCTCTTTACGAATGGCCTCTAAATAAGGCATCGTAGAAACACCATGACGCTTTTCAAACTCTACAAAATTGACTTGTATACGACCCAATTCAGATCGAGTACTTCTGTCTCCTCTCATGGGATCGCTTGCACCTACTGCAATATTTGCAATCGTAGATTCTACTACAGGATTTTTTTTACCATTTTCTGTACCTAATACTTTATTGACTTTAGCTTCTAGTATTTTCGTAATGGAATCAGTATGTTTTACTTCAGAACCTACTGGCAATTTCAAGTAAACATAAATTTCGTTAGGATCTGCTTGAGGGAAAAATTCAATCCCTGTTCTGCCTGTGCCAACACTAATGCCAAAAAGGACGAATGATAAAATTAATAAACCAAAAGTGGCGAACAATAATTTTACAGGTCTCCATCCTGTTAATGACCTTCTTAAAATACGCTCATATAAATCCATCATATTCGGCAAGGTCTTTTCTTGGAAATGCTTGATAGCAGACGCAATAAAATATTTATTGGCTACGACCAACAACATAAAGAAAATAGTTAAGTTACCTAAGAAGGTAAAGCCCATGATATCTAATACGATTCCAAAACCAATTGGAATCCAGAAATTCTTTTTCTTGAAGATGGCAGACTTTGGTTCATTCTTATCTTCCTCCTCGTGGTTCATAAAGTCTACTGCAAAAACCGGGTTCATAATAAAGGCCACTACCAAGGATGCTGTTAATGTAAAGATCAACATCGCAGGCAAGTAGACCATGAATTTACCAATGATACCAGGCCAGAACAATAATGGGAAAAACGGTGCTAAGGTCGTGATGGTTCCAGCTAATACAGGAATAAACACTTCACCAGCAGCCATTTTAGCCGAAGTCGTAGCAGTTAATTTACCCTTGCCTTGCACAAAAATTCGGTGGGTATTCTCTATCACCACAATGGCGTCATCCACAATAATACCCAATCCAAATAAGAGGGCAAATAGCACCATAAAGTTCAAAGTAATATTGGTGCCAATTAATAAATTACCTGCTGGTAAAAATACAAAGGCAACAAACATACTCAACGGTACTGATAAGGCCACAAAGAAGGCATTGGTCACACCCATAAAGAACATCAGTACAATCAATACCAATATAAATCCAATCACAATGGAGTTCACTAATTCTGTGAAGGAAGATCTTGTTGGGATGCTTTGATCACCTGTGATCACTGTTTTAAGGTCTTTTGGTAAAAATGTTAATTTTGCTTCGTCTACAATTTTCTTAACAGCATCAGAAGTTTCAATTAAGTTTTCACCACTACGTTTGATAATATTTAAAGTCAGTACATTCTTGCCATCTAAACGCGCGTAGCTTTCATTTTTCTTTACGGTATCTACAATTTTTGCTACATCTCTTAAATAAATTGGCGCACCACTTGTATTACGAACAATGATATTTGCAATATCATTCGCATTTTTAAGCTGTCCTTTTAATTGAAGATTACGTTGCATATTGCCTACTTCTAAAAGACCACCAGATAAATCAAGGTTCTCTCTTTGAATGGCATAAGTGATATCGTCGAATGTAATGCCTGAGCTTTGCATTCTAAAATTGTCTACATTAATTTGAAACTCACGTTCAGGCGCACCCACTAAGTCTACGCGGTTTACTTGAGTGATGTTTTCTAATTTATCTTTTAATTCATCTGCATATTTCTTTAATTGCACCGAACTGTAATTACCGCTAATGTTCACATACATAATCGGCTGCTCACTAAAATTCACTTCAATCACACGAGGCTCTTGTGTTAAGTCATTTGGCAAGTCATTCTTTGCCTTATCTACCGCATCCTTCACTTTTTGTAATGCAATATCTGGCTTCACGCTGGTATTGAATTCTACGGTGATGGCAGAGAAATCTTGTTGAGACACCGAGGTGAATTTACTGATCTTTACACCTGTGATGGCTTTGATTTGTTTTTCAATTGGACGCGTTACTAAGTTTTCAATATCCTTAGGAGAATTACCTACATACACCGTTTGCACGTACATCGTAGGAATCACAATCTCAGGAAATTGTTCTTTAGGAAGGGTTAGGAATTGGTAGATACCACCAAGACTAATAAACAACATCAATAAATAGATGGATGTTTTATTGGTGATACTCCAAGAAGTTGGTTTAAATTCTTTAAACTTTTCTTTGATATTATTAAGTGTCGACATATGGATCGATTGTGCTTTTATGAATTATTTAATGCTAGTAGTGATCAATTGACCATCATAGATCGACTTATATCCTTCTGATACCAAGATGTCGCCAGCAGCTAAACCG
>JBILAW010000067.1:0-9675 GCA_044354025.1 Sediminibacterium sp. | reverse complement strand
TACAGTTGATTGGACATTTAGGCGCCAATCCTGAAATCAAAGTATTTGACGAAAATAAAAAGCTAGCTCAGCTCAGTTTAGCCGTCAATGATGGATTTAAAAATGCAGAAGGGGAGTGGCAGGATGACACCCAGTGGTTTAATTTAGTCGCTTGGTCCAAGCTTGCAGACTATGCCGAAAAGAATTTACTAAAAGGTCAGGAGCTTGCGATAGAAGGCCGTTTGGTGAACAATACCTATACCGATAAGCAAGATGTAAAAAGAACAGTATCAGAAATTGTATTGAATGAAATCCTCTTATTGAGTAAGCAAAAAAGCACAAAAGAGACAGAATAAAGCGGTACAATTTGTATCTTTGCAGCCTATGCAAACAAACAATACATTGAAACCAACTTTACATACTGTGCTCACACCTTCTTTATTAGAACTGTATGAAATAAAAGATAGTATTGTTGTCATTATCGATGTCTTTAGAGCGACTTCTACGATGGCTACTGCATTGTTCAATGGGGCGACAAAAATCATCCCAGTGGATTCTGCAGAGCATTGTATTGAAATGGGTAAACAAACTGGTGGCATTACTGCAGGAGAGCGTGATGGAAAAATTATTCCTGGCTTAGCCTATGGCAATTCTCCTTCTGAATATCCAAGGTCATTTATTGAAAATAAAACCTTAGTGATTACGACGACCAATGGAACCAAGTTATTACATATGGCATTGAATCAAGGGGCAAAAGAAATCATCACTGGGTCTTTTCCAAATTTGACGAAAGTGGTGGAATTTTTAAAAACACAAAATGCACCTGTGATTTTGGGTTGCTCTGGTTGGAAGAACCGTTTTAATATTGAGGATGCGCTCTTTGCAGGTGCGGTGATTGAGGAAATAAAGGATCATTTTACCATTCATTGTGATAGTAGTTTTATGGCCAATCAATTATACAATCAAAACAAAGCTAATTTATCCGAATATATCAAAACGGTGACCCATTGGCATCGTTTAGCAGCCTATGGCTTAGAAGACGACATGCAGTATTGCATCACAAAGGATATCGCGGCTTCATTGCCTATTTTTAAAAGTGGCGCCTTGGTAAACCACGGGTAGTTTTTCCACATAATAGCCCATAAAGTCGTACATTTGCAATTGCCCTTTTTGGAGAGGGTAATTGCATTTTTAATTATGGCACTACCCTATCTTGTTAAACATATCTATAGTTACGGCACTGAAGAAGTGATACGTCGTGGTAAACGCATTTTTGCATTAAAAAATATCGAATTGGTTAAATTCGATCCAATGATTGGCAACATTCATTGTCGCGTGAAAGACGATGGGTATTCTACTTATTACAAAGTAACCATTGAAAATTTTACTTCTGCAGCCACCTTATCTTTAAGATGTGGCTGTCCTTATAATTTATCTGAAGTTTGTAGACATAAAGCAGCTGCTTTATTTTTCATACAAGATTTAATGGATAAGAACCAATTGGAATACCAAGCGGCTTCTTATAAGACAACCCATACTTTACTTAGAACAAAAGCCATCGATTTAAAATCGATCAAAATGCTTTGTTCTGCTGACACTTTTGATCAGGCTGAACAAACATTAAAAACAATTCGTCCACATATTCTTACAAGTGAAAATGAAAAAGTAGTCGCAGAGTTAGATATGAATGGCAAGACGCATCATTTAATTATTCAAAAAAACGAAGAACGTTATTTTGATACTTCTTGTGATTGTTTGTCGGAGACTGCTTATGCTTTATGTATTCATAAGACAATGTTGTTATTACAACTGTTTCAATTAAAAGGGGCAGATTATTTTGAGACCATTCGAAACTGGGATAGAGAAAAAAATAAGTTATTGGCTTTATATGGGTACAGCCTTGCTGATGAGCTTAAAGATAAATTTGAATTCACCTACCATGACGGCAAACCCTTCTTAAAAGTACTTGATCCAAGTATACAAAGAGTGAATGGTGGAGAGGCTGTTTCCAAAGCACCTCCAATAGAACTGCATCGCTTCACACTGCCTTCTAAAAAAGTAGACAGTGCTGATATAGATGACACTCATTTGAATGGCGCACAAAAAACCATACAACGTTATGGATTAGTGATACAAGAAGATGCGCATAATTATCCTTATGTATCTTTTCATGTGGTAAGAGGCGAGACCAATGAACTTGAAAATGCATATGTCAGTAAGGTAGAGAAGATTGATATCTTAAAATTTGTCACACCCTATGATATGCATGAGGATGACAAAATTTTATTGCAATCTGTCCGAAAATTACAACCGGTAGAAATGAGTAAGTACTTGAATAAGAATTCACCTTTTCAAGGCATCTGGGATACAATTGTGCATGCTGACGAAGCAAGTTTACCCGATGAGACCAAGGAATTGATGCAAGAATACTTGCATCCTAAAATGGAAAAACTATGGCGTGATTTATCAGAACATCCATTTACTTTTTTTGTAGGCCATAATAAAAGTTTTACCACAGCGAATTTGGTAAAATTGGATTTGATTTTTCATCCAGTTCAGCCAAGTTTTAAAGTAGAGAAAGACGGCGAAGATTATATTGTATATGCGCAAGTTTTATTGCCTTCAGGGCCTGTTGACTTAGTGGATAATCTTGCGAAGTCTAATTTTGTATTCCAACAAGCACAGCAATTTTTTTATTGGAAGAATAGAGCAGATCTCAATTGGGTAGAACAATTTTTACCCAATGGTCATCAAAAAGTGTCTGCAAAAGAGTGGCCTAATTATTTGCAGTCAACTGTATTGCCTTTATCTAAAAATTATGTAGTGGCTTTGGAGCATGTGTCTCAAGAAAAAGTAAGAGGGGTGAAGCCGCAATTACAAATTCTATTAAAAGAAAACGGAGACTATCTATTTTTTGAACCATTATTTGTTTACCAAGACATTGTTGTACAAAAAGAAGACGGGCCATCTGTGATTCAACAGCTTGGCGATAAGCTCATGATTTTGGAACGTGATTTAGCTGCAGAGCGTCAATTGGTGGGCATTATAGAGCAATTGCATTCAGGATTCATAAGACCAAATGAAGGCAATGTATTGGCCTTAAAAGGTTCCGAAGTACTAAAAAACAATTGGTTCTTTTTATTCATTGATACCTTAAAGGAAAAGCAAATTCCATTGTTTGGTACAGAGCAATTGAAGCAATTTAAATTCAATACGGCTAAGCCAACAACTCGATTGTATATTAGTAGCAATACGGATTGGTTTGATGCTAAAGTGGAAATTTCATTCGGAGAACAAAAAGTGAGCATACAAGACATCAAGACGATGTTGATGAATAAACAACAGTTTGTTCCATTAAAGGATGGTAGTTTGGGTGTATTACCAGAACAATGGTTGAACAAATATGCGTTGTTGTTTAAAGTGGGTGAAGGGAAGACGGACAATTTAAAATTGAGTAAATACCATTTCTCTGTTTTAGATGAATTGTACCAACAAAGAGACGAGGAAGAATTGATTTTCCAACTAGAAGGCAAATTCGAAAAAATTAGAGAACATTATACTATTGCGGATGTCAAACCTCCAGCGCATTTGGATCCTATTTTACGACCTTATCAGGCAAGTGGATTCCAATGGTTGAATTATTTACACGATGTAGGCTGGGGTGGTATCTTAGCAGATGATATGGGATTGGGTAAAACCATTCAAACCTTATCTTTCTTACAACATTTAAAAGAAAAACAAGGTAAGTTGTTGGCTTTGGTGGTATGTCCAACTACTTTGTTATTTAACTGGCAAAATGAATTGAAGAAATTTACCCCAAGTTTGAGTTATATGATTCACCATGGTGGCACAAGAAATAAAGTAAAATTAACAGATGGCTCTGTAGAAGTCATCATCACCACTTATGGTACTTTAAGAAGTGATATTAAGAACTTCGTTGAAGTTAAATTTGATTATGTGATTTTAGATGAAAGTCAAGCCATTAAAAATCCAACTAGTAAAGTGACTAAGGCGGCCTGCTTATTAAATGCGGGTAATAAACTTTGTTTAAGTGGTACGCCATTGCAGAACAATACTTTTGATATTTATGCGCAAATGAATTTCTTGAATCCTGGTATGTTGGGTTCGGTAGAATATTTTAAGCATAATTTTTCAATGCCTATTGACAAGTTTGACGAGAAAGAACAAAAAGAACATCTACGAAAATTTGTCTTTCCATTTATATTAAGAAGAACCAAAGAGCAAGTGGCAAAGGATTTGCCAGAAAAGCAAGAAACGGTATTGTATTGTGAGATGGGTGCGGCACAACGTAAAATTTATGAAGCATACAGAAATGATTACCGTGATAAATTAATGGGTCTGGTAGAGGAGAAAGGCGTGCAAAAAGCACAATTGTCTATCTTACAAGGCTTGATGAAATTGCGTCAAATTTGTGATAGCCCTGCCATCATCAAAGATGAATCCTATCCAAATGAGTCGGTTAAATTGGAAGAGTTGACTCGTGAGATTTCAGAAAATATAGGCGAACATAAGGCCCTGGTCTTTTCTCAATTCTTGGGTATGCTAGGTTTGATTAGAGCATCCTTAACGAAGCTTGGGATTGATCATGAATATTTTGATGGTAGTAGCACGATCCAAGAAAGAGAAAAAGCAATTGAACGTTTCCAAAATGATCCTAATTGTCGTGTTTTCTTAATCTCTTTAAAAGCAGGTGGGGTGGGTCTTAACTTAACTGCAGCAGATTATGTGTATATCGTAGATCCTTGGTGGAACCCAGCTGTAGAGCAACAAGCCATTGACAGAACGCATCGTATAGGACAAACCAAAAATATATTTGCTTATCGTATGATTTGTAATGATACGGTGGAAGATAAAATTCTGAAATTGCAGGATCGTAAAAGATCCCTTGCAAAAGAATTAATTTCTGATGAAGATGGATTTATGAAGTCCTTGACTAAAGACGATATCAATTACTTATTTAGCTAGACAAATAGGCATTATTTCATTTCGGCCGCCGCGATATTTGCTTTCGGATTTTTCAAGAATTCCTCCTTACATCCTGCAGCACAAAAGCCTAATACCTTATTGTCATAATGCGCCGTGTCGCTGATGCCCGCAGTCACCGGCATGCCACATGTTGGATCTTTTTTATTGTCCACTAAGCTAATATCGTAACTGATGACTGAATCTTGGGTAACAGCATTTGCAGTGCTATCCATGTTGGTTGTTGCAGTAGCACTATTATTACCACAGGCAGTTAAAAAAATACTACAAGTAACTACCATCAAGCCTAGGCTCATTTTTATTGTTTTATGCATATTGAAGATTTTTACAAAGTTAGGACTTCCTTTAAATAACTGATTAAAACAGGGTAAAAAGAGACCAGTCATAACTCAGAGGTATTCAAATAGCCGTATAGTAAGGCTATGGACTTAGTCTTGTGGTATCTTATGGTGTAAAGAATTCAGTATTTATTGGTGTAATAACCGGATTCTGATGTATTTTTGAGGTCTAAATTTGAATACCTTAAAGATGAAGAAAACAATCATTTTAGCCTTCGCAACTTCAATAGCAGTTTCAGGCTTAGCACAAACAAAACCATTGGCTCCATTGAAGCCTACTGTAGCAATTAAGAAAGTTGTAACAAGCAAAACGGTTGCAGCTAAACCCACAACTGTAGTTTTTAAGAATGTAAAAGACAGTGCTTCATATGCTTTAGGTTTGAGAATTGGACAAAGTTTAAGATCGCAGGGTTTACAAGATGTCAACGTTGCTATATTCAATAAAGGGATGGCTACTGGTGTGAATGTTAAATCATTAATTCCAGATAGCTTATTAGATATATGTATCAAAAACTACCAAGATAAAATGAGTACAGAAAAAATCGCTATCAATCGTGCAGCAGGCGCGGCATTTTTAGCAGAAAACGCAAAAAGACCAGGTGTGGTTCGTTTAAGCAATGGCTTACAATATGAAGTAATGGTTGCTGGTACAGATACCACAAAGCCTACTTTAAAAAACACAGTTAAATGTCATTACCATGGCACTTTAATCAGCGGAGAAATTTTTGATAGTTCAGTGCAAAGAGGCGAGCCAATTAGCTTCCCATTAAATGGCGTGATTAAAGGATGGCAAGAAGCTTTACAGTTAATGACAGTAGGAAGCAAGTGGAAATTATTCATTCCTTCTGAATTGGCTTATGGCGAACGCTCTGCTGGACCAGTGATTGGACCAGGATCTACTTTGATTTTTGAAGTGGAGTTATTGGGTATACAATAATATTTGTACTACATTATTTATAATACAATACACTTCACATCTACTTGTGGAGTGTATTTTGTTTCATAGCCTTTTCAATTTTTATTATGCAAAAGATTTTTGTCATCCTCATTTTAAGTATCAGCGTATTTGCTTGTACACCAAATAATGTAAAAATTAGTGCGACTATTGGGCAACAGATTGATAGTGCAGGTATGCAAGGAAGCTTTGCTTTAATGGAAAACAGCAGCGAAGCTTTTACGGTGCATAATTTATCCGCCTACAAGGATAGTGGCTATGCGCCCTTGAATACATTTTTCGCATTGCCTATTTTGATTGGTTTTGATCAAGGCCAACTCAATGCAGATACCAGCACATGGGTATCACTTGACTCTACTGCGTATTATCAGCAGTTGGTTCAAAAAATTGGAAGAACCACTTTATTACAAGAAATTGATTCTATTCATTATGGTAAAGGCATTGTGAGTGCAAATATGGATGGCTTTTGGAAGGACGAATCCTTATTGATCACAGCCGATGAACAACTTGGATTTATTAAAAGATTGTATTTTAAAGGTTTGCCTTTTCAAAAGCGTAGTCAAGAGTTGTTTAGAAAAATGATCTTGAAAGAACAAAATTCAAATTATCAATTAAGTTATTTAGTGGCTACAGATACTGCGCTCGGTAATCAAGCTTGGGTGATTGGGTATATCGAAGAAAACCTGCATCCTTATTTCTTTGTCTTGCACACTAGTGCAACCGATGGATTAGATCTTAAAAACAGAAATATTAATTTGTTGAAAGCGATATTGCTCAAAGAAGGATTCTTCAAAGGCGTTCGATAAAGCACTATTCATTATTTATAAGCAAGTTTTATGCAATACTATTCTGAATCATTGACATCTTATAAGCGCATCCAAACAAGACCTGTTAAAGTGGGCAATCTAATTATTGGCGGAGGCCATCCAATTCGTGTTCAAACCATGACCACCACCGATACAATGGATACGGATGCAACTGTTGCACAAGTCATTCGTTGTATTGAAGCGGGTGCAGAACTGGTTCGTGTAACAGCCCCAAGTAAAAAAGAAGCAGAGAATTTAGCGAATATTAAAGCCATCCTTCATTCAAAAGGGTACGATACTCCAATCGTTGCTGATATTCACTTTACGCCGAATGCAGCTGAAATTGCAGCAAGAATTATAGAAAAAGTAAGAGTGAATCCAGGTAATTATGTAGACAAAAAGAAATTTGAACAAATTGATTATACCGATGCGGAATATCTAGAAGAAATTGAACGCATCAGAGAAAGATTTTCACCCCTTGTGCTTATTTGTAAAGAACAGGGCACTGCAATGCGAATTGGCACCAACCATGGCTCTTTAAGTGATCGTATCATGAGTCGATATGGCGATACAGCCATTGGAATGGTAGAAAGCGCCATGGAATTTTTAAGAATTGCTAGAAGCTTGGATTACCACCAAATTATTTTGAGTATGAAATCAAGTAATCCTCAAGTAATGGTGCAAGCTTATCGATTGTTGATTCAACAAATGCAACAAGAGTTCAATGAATTGTATCCATTGCATTTAGGTGTAACAGAAGCTGGTGATGGAGAAGACGGAAGAATTAAAAGTGCAATTGGAATTGGTACCTTATTAGAAGATGGCATTGGTGATACCATCAGAGTTAGTTTAACAGAAGACCCTGAATTAGAAATTCCAGTTTGTTTAGATTTGGTTAAAAGGTACAATCAGTTGTCAGAAGTGAATACAGCGATGGTCCCTGAACTGACACAGTTGCCTTATAGTCCTTTTGAATATACAAGACGCGCAACCACTGCGGTGCGCAATATTGGCGGCAAACAAGTGCCTGTGGTGATTGCAGATTTAAGCCATCTACCTACAATTAAAACAACAGACTTAGTCGCAATTGGTTATACCTATGATGCAGCTACAGATAAATGGGCGATCTCGGATGCTGCTGCTGATTATGTTTTTATAGGCAATCAACCTTTAGATTTTAATTTGCCTGGAACACTTAGTATTGTAGCAGCCCCTGCAGTTTGTGCACTAGCCAACAATACCGAAAAGTACCATCCAATTATGGATGCTGCTTCTTTTATTGCATATGATGCAAAACATCCCCAACTTAATTTTGTACAAATAGATTGTTATAGTGATCTTTCACCTATTCCAGATGAATTGTTATTACAAATTGCAAAACATGACGCTGTTGTTTTTTGTTTGAGTAGTCAATGTAACAATGCCATGCAAGCCTTGAGAAGAATGGCTATTAAGCTGATGCAATTACAGATTCAGCAACCTATTATTTTAGTAACGGATAGCCAATGGCAAACCACAGATGAACACTTGATTCATTTTGCGATTGAGACAGGCGCGTTGTTATTAGAAGGCATTGGAGATGGGATTTGTTTAGGTTTGAGTCAAGCTGCATATGATGCGAGCATCAATGGATCCAATGTGTCTGGCCGAAATTATTTTAACAATTCAAGTATCGAGCAATTATTGAATACCACTGCATTCGGAATTTTACAAGCGACTAGAACTAGAATTTCTAAAACAGAATATATTTCTTGTCCAAGTTGTGGAAGAACTTTGTTTGAACTTCAAGAAACAACAGCAAAAATAAGAGCAGTCACCAATCATTTAAAAGGTTTGAAAATAGCGATCATGGGTTGTATCGTGAATGGCCCTGGAGAAATGGCGGATGCGGATTTTGGCTATGTAGGAAGCGGGGTAGGAAAGATTACTTTATATAAAGGCAAAGAAGTAATGAAGCGCAATATTGATAGCAATGTAGCAGTGGATGAATTAATTGTATTACTTAAAGAACACAATGCTTGGATAGAGCCAAGTAAATAATCATTTTATGTATTCCATTTTTTACGCCCTCTTTTATTTGATTTCATTGATTCCTTGGCCTGTGGTATACATATTAAGTGATGGGGTGGCTTTTTTATTGAGAACAATTTTAAAATATAGGCTGGATGTGGTGCAGCATAATTTAGCCATTGCATTTCCAAATAAATCCATCCAAGAACGCAATCAAATTGCAAAAGATTTTTACCAAAAATTTGCAGACACATTTTTTGAGACCATTAAGTTGATCTCTATGTCTGATGCAAGTTTTACAAAGCGCTTTACCTCCAATGTAGAAGTACTCAATGACATTTATGCAACAGGGCAAAATGTTCAGCTTATGGCCGGGCATTTTTTTAATTGGGAATTTGCGAATTGGGGTGCTGCAAAATATGGCAAGTATCCTTTTATAGGCGTCTACATGCCTTTAAGCAATCGTTTTTTTGATCGTTTGATTTTGGATATGCGAAAAAGATATGGCAGCATTTTGATTCCGGTTAATAATTTTAAAAATCAGTTCCATCAATATGCTTCTAGCGGAAAATATGCCTTGGCA
>JBILAW010000066.1:0-9789 GCA_044354025.1 Sediminibacterium sp. | reverse complement strand
CAAAACCGTTTGATTCAGTTTGAAATAAAATGTCAACTGGATGATTTTTCATTTAAAAATTTTATATACCATAAATTTATAACATATTATACTAATTACAATATTTAAATTAAAAGTGTCTTTATGATTCAATTAAAAATTTATTTACTTTAAAATTAATTGTAAGTATTGCTGAATAAATAAAAGAAGCAAAGAACACGCTAAAAATCATTCCTTCAAATAAATGTATTATTACCCACTCGCCCCAAAAAAGGAAAAAGAAATAAAGAATATAGTTTAGTTTTTTATGGAATTTAATAGTCATAGGTATTTTAAATTTACAATTTGATGATTATCAAACATGTTATTAAGCATTCCTCTTTTTATTTATTATTGAAAATGTATCTTAATAACCCAATTGTCATATTTATTATATCTGTAACTATGAAAAAATAAACAATTATGATAGTTGACATCAATACCAAGGAATATGCAAAATAGGTTGAAAAAGAACCATAAGATTCACCTTGCGTTAAAATCAAAGTAAACAACTGAAAACAAATAGCTATAACACAAGCGCTAACTATACAACCAAGAATTATTAATAAAATATTCCATACTATATAAATTTGCAGCCAAAATAATCTTACAAAAATTCCTAGCAGTATGATTATAATAGAATAAAATAGGAACGGTATCATAGGTTATTGATTTAGTATTAAAAATTACAAATGAAGAAGGTTTTCTGAGTAAATTATTATCTTAGCTAAATTAAAATACCTATTTGAATAACACCTTTATAACTCCTTAACAAGGATTTCTTGTCTTCCGATAATTCATTCACATTCGGAAGCAATATCCTTGAACTATATTTCACTAAGTATTCAAGTGCGTCATAGTCTATGTCTGTATAACAACTCCAACTTTGCCAGATAAGAACTAGCGCAAATTCAGGGTATTCTACATTTAATTTAGCTCTATCCAAGTCCATTACTTTTGGTTCCATATTAAAAATACATTTTACAGAAATCAGATGCTGTCATCTTAATTAAATCAACTTCGGAATGAATAAAAGAAGGTGACGGATTGGGATCAACCACAATCACCTTCTTACTCTTACTAACCCCAATTTGCAAAGCACCAGATGTAAAACCTACTGAATTTGATGTACCCATAAAAATGATTGTATCAGCACTCAATATCCAACTAATCGCTTTTTCATATTGGAACAGTTCAGTATAATATTCATCAAAAAGTAAAATATGAGGGCGATAAGACGTTTTCTCATTGATCTTACCACCCTCTGTTATATCAAACAAACCAAACAAATCCTTTTTTAAATTATCTTCTCTCACACTTTGCCAATCAGCTAATTCTAGTTCCTCTAAATGCTCTGCGTTAATCTTTCTTTTATAATTGATGTTACCATGAATCTCTACTAGACTTCCAACAGGGTGATTAGCCTTAATATGAAGATTATCAATATTCTGAGTTATAACCTTTACATTTTTACTCGCAAGTATTTCATGTGCAGCATTAGGCAATGCGTCTTTACAACTTGCAAATCTGTTATAGTACCACTCCAAGAAATGTCCTGGGTCTGTACTGAATTTGTGATAAGTAGCCATCTCCATTGGGTTTTCTTCCCAAATGCCACTCTTACCTCTAAATGGTTGTATCCCTGATTCAACTGAAATACCTGCTCCTGTTATTACTACAATATTCTCCATAATGATGTTTTAATAATGTACTGTATATCTGAGTTTATAAACAACCTTTCCATTATACCGTTTACTCATAGTTTCATCTTCCGTTATTACATCCACAAATAAGTAAAACCTAATTTTATGTATGTTTTTATCCAAAAGGTCTTTTACAAATACTCTTGCTATATTATCAAGGTTAAATGCATAGTTAATATAACTCTGTCCTTCTATTTCTCCAATTACTTCATGTGTATAAGGTAATGAGAATCTATCTCTTTTAACGGATGATTGAATACCTATCATTTTAAACAAATCTTTTAACTTACCCTCACATTCAACCTCAAATTTTGTAACGGCCGCCACGTAGGTTTCAGTGTCATACTTATTGGTTCTAATCACTTCTGGTAGAAGAATAGTATATAAGATGGCTCTATTAAATCTTGGCGGAATATATCGTTCGATTTGAGTATTCATAAAATCAATTAAAAGAATAAACCTAATTCCTTATAAAGTGTTGGCACTGAATTTTCATAAGTCAGTAAGAACTTTTGAACTTCCTTGTCTGATTTGTTTTTTTCTTTAACAAAATCATGAAGGTTTCCAAAATTTACTCTCCAATTCACTAAATGATACCCACTTAAAAAACGTGTATTTAATAAAAAATCATACTGAATACATGCAATTTGACAAAATTGTAGGTACGTCTTATCAGATACTTTTTCAAACATATCTGTCAATGGATATATACTATTGTCATACTCTTCAAAAAAATTATCGTCCATATAAACTAGTATTGGATTTGATCTGTGTTATCAATTAATCTATCAGGAAATTGTTTTTTAGTGTCGGCTCCTAAAGCTTTCAATTCCTCCGCTTTCTTAATTGCATTTCCTTTACCAGTAGTTAATTGGCCCATCGCTTTTTCATAGTTTTGATTGGCTTTCTTAAGACCTTGACCAACATCTTCCATTGACTCTACAAACCCGAATAACTTATCATATAATTCCCCTGCTTTTTCAGCAATTTCAATAGCGTTCTTACTTTGTTTCTCTATCTGCCAGATATCTGCCACAATTTTTAAAACTAATAATAGATTGGTTGGGCCAACAATTAGCACTTTCTTATCATATGCATATTTCCATAAACCTGTGTCTTGTTTAACAGCTTCTAAAAACGCAGGTTCAATTGGTACAAATAAAATCACATGATCAAGTGCTTTGGCATACTTAGGGTAATTCTTCTTACTTAGTCCATCAATATGTAATTTAAGAGACCTAATATGGTTATCTAATGATTGTTTTTGAGCCGTCACGTCCGTTTCTGACATATACTTCTCCCAAGCCACCAATGAAACCTTGGAATCGACTATTACCTTTCTTTCATCAGGATAATGAATAGTTACATCTGGTTGTAATCCATTTCCATTTTCGTCTTTAATGATCTCTCCTGACTTGTCACGAATAAACTCTTGTAAGAAATACTCTCTATTTTCAGTTAAACCTGAATTCTCCAAAATAGAACTAAGTATCATTTCACCCCAATTACCCTGTTGTTTTACATTCCCTTTCAAAGCATTCGTCAAATTCTCCGCCTGTTGACTTACTTGTGTACTTGTTTGTACAAGCATTTTCACTTGGTTTTCGAGAGAGTGTCTTTCTCTTGCCTCATCCTGATACACTTTATCGACCTTGTCTTTAAAGTCCTTTAAATCCTTATTTAGAGGGTCTAATAGTGTTTTGATGTTCTTATTACTTGTTTCCTCTAAAGTCTTGGATTTTAGGTCTAATAACTCATTAGCTACATTCTTAAACTCAGCCTTATAAGTGTCCCCCATAGAAGTTATTGAAGACTTTAAATCGTTGTAGGCTATTTTAGCATTTTCAACCCTCTCTTCTGCTTTAGCGGACTTAACTACCAAACTAGTGTTCTCATCTTTAAGTGCAATAAGTTCTTTTTGTAGTTCATTGACTTTCTCAGTTTGATCTTTGGTATTAAATTGTGATTTGGCAAAAAGGTAAGCGATTACGCCCCCAGTCAAAAATGATAAAATGTAAAAAATGATTGTTTGCATGACTAATTGTTTTTATAAGTGAAGCCGATTGGATTTCTGTTTGATTTTTTTAATATAAGTTCTCTATTTACTAAATCTGATAATAATGTCTTTTTGTCTTCCTCTGAATTAAACTCCTTAAAGATGCTCTCAAGAACAAATGCTTTTCTAATATTGACAATATTCCCTGGCGTCAATTCTACATCTGAAGCCACCTCTTCTAACATCTGTGGTTCAAAATCCTTGAAGTATAATTGTAGTGTCCTGATTTGATTTTTCTTTGAAAATGTTCCAAAATGAAATTTAAAATTGATCCTTCTGTGAAGACTTGTGTCAATAGCACCTGGCAAATTAGAAGCCAATAATACTATCCCATTTACTTTTTCTAGTTCGGTCAGAAAAATACCAACCATATTTGAATACATGTTCCCCACTGACGAATCAGATCCATTACTTTTACGATGAGGAATTAAAGAATCAAACTCATCTAGGTATAAAAGTGGTGTTCCGAATGGGCCAACATCTTCCCCATCAATATTTTTTGTGTATTGAAAATGATTTACCGCCTTTCTGTAGATATTAAAAACCTCCTGAGTATTCTTTTCAGTATTACCCACAAAAGCGTCTTTAACCTGTGACAAGTTCACTTGTAGAATAGGTCTGTTGTACTTAGCAGCTAAATTTCTTATAGTTTGAGACTTACCTAATCCACTTACTCCATATAACAACGCTACAATCTGTTTTGTTTCTACCTTTTCTTCTTCTAGTTTCTTTATGGCTTTGATATAACCATCCTCACTGATTAATTGGTCTAAGAAATCTATTTTAAGAGACTCCTCATAAACCATACCCTCTTGGAATTTTATCTTATCCGGCATAATAAGGGTTACAAGATCAGAACCTGTAGTGAATTGTCTTGTACTTTTCTTCTCAACAACATTCAAGGTCTTAACAGATTTCTCTGTTAATTGTAAGAAATCCATAAACGAATCAGGAGCAAATTGTATTAAATCATTTAGTAAAAGAGGACTTCGTCTTTCCAATATCTCGTTTTGATAATAATACTTACTGAAATTATCATTAACTGCAACTCTAAACACACGTTCCATAGACACTTTAGTATCTCCAAATATGGTTTGTCTTGCAACAATAAAAAGATAGATTGCTAACTCTTCAGACACAAGCCTCTCTGCTTTTAGAAATTTAATCTCTTCTAGATTTTCAAATTCCTCCATCAAAACACCTATCTCAACACTAGCATCTTCGTCATCTAACTCATTATCATAGATAATACCGTGAAACAAGTTTAAAAAGGCTGAAAATGTTAATTCCTTTTTTACATTAAGTATATCTGGGTCACCTTTCAATACTGAACTTAAAGTAGCTGCACATAAGGAGTATTCAATATCCTCTTTTTTACCATATGACTTTTTTGATGAAACCAATATTTTAGCTTTTCTAAAATACTCTAGCTGTTCATTGATTGATATTGAATCTACTAATGAACATTCAAATGCATTCATTAATTCATTTAAAGTCACAAAAGCCTTACCCTTAACTAATCGTCTATTGACGAAATAACATAAAAGTAAAACCCCAAGTTTGTCATTTACCTTAAAAAATTCACCTACTATCTCAAAATGTTCCATAATAGGCTCATAATCCGCCATTTTAACACTCTTAAGCTCTGCAGCGGTATTATATACTAATTCAATAGAGTTACACAACTTTACAGCTAAGTCCTTATTGATGATGTCGTTCTGTTGCATACAATTGTGTTTTATGTTAAATAATTGAGGGGACTGCAAATATGAAAGCTTGTTTTGAAATCTAACTTCAAAGTGAAAAAAAGTTATTAGAAATTTTGTTAGACTGCCTGTCTGAATAAGTTTTTACAAATGTTGAAAAACAATTGCTAGTCTTTTTTACAATAAACGCAAGCTTGATCCGTACAAGATTTATTCAAACTAAGTGATTGAATTCCCTCCCAAATAGTTGATAACCAGTTTTCAAAATTTTCAGTAGATACCTCGTCAAACTCAACTCGTTTATTGAGCGTTAAGTAGTCAAACGAAAGTCTGGTGTTTTTTATCTCAGGAAAATTATCTATAATAAGACGCTTATAAATGGCCCCTTGTTTCCAATACCCATTTCCGATATTTTGTTCATCCTCAAATGCTTCCAATTTCTCCGCAAACTTGTTTGATTTGTAATCAACAATATGATACCCATTATCTGTCTGATCAACTCTATCAATGAATCCATTAATCCTTACACCATTAGATAAGGCAGTTGTAAGGTACTTCTCGGTATACATGGGTCTTTTAAGTATTGGATAGTTAGTTAAATAAGTTTCAATTACAGCCTTAGCATATCGTTTATAGGTAGCCCTGTGAAGAGGATGAAACCTATGTTGATATTTCAAAAAGACATTATCTACAATACTATTTATTTCATCTGAACTAGGTTGCAAATTAACCCCTTCAACAATATGCTCTAAGGTTCCATGCAACAACTGTCCAAATGAGGTTGGCGCTGATGGTAAACCTGGTATTTTACAAATGTTGTGATAAAAGAACTTGTTCTCGCAAGACAACCAATTACTAATACTGCTTGGTGAGATATGAAACTTCTCTAGTTTCTCTTTTACTAAATCCAAATATTCTTTGTCAAGACCTAATGGAACTTTTACAGGTTCAAAATGCGGTAATTGAAAGTTTTCCTTTTCAGTTATTACTAAACTTTGATTATCTATTTGTGGTTTTAATAATGATGTAACTGAAACAGACTTGCCATTGAAAGCAGTCCTGTAATAGCTAAGGTGTAGATTCTTTTTTGCACGAGTCATTGCTACGTATATCAACTTTAATAAATCCTCTGTATCCTCAGCCTCAGTCATTATGAAACGGTTCAAAATTTTAGGTACGTTTATAGAGCCGTATACGTCCCCCTTGTCTTCGAATGAGGTATTCACCAATGATATCAAATAAACATAATCATACTCTAACCCTTTTGTACCATGAATTGTCGATAAGATAACTCTTGATTTGTTTTGAGTATTGTCAACATAGTCTATGCTTAAATTATAATGATTATAATACTCCAATAGTTCAGCTAGAGATTCTAAGGATTTTTTATTATCAGTTGATCTAAACTGACTTATGAATGCGTCCCATTCGTCATTTATGATTGATATTGGAGTCTCAGTATTAAATTTGACAATATGCTTCTTAAAGAATTGATCTAATTCGTCTGTTAGTTCCTTGTATTTAAAATCTTCTAATACTGTTATATCATTTGATATAGTTGCAATTACTTCTAGACGTTCGTTATTTGTAATTAACCCAAGCCATACCATAAATGGCAATTTAGATTCCTCTTTTTTATACAACAAGTATGCATAGCCCAATTGTTCTTTGTACCCGCATTGAATTAACAAGTCACAGAAATAAGCATCTGAAACTTCTGTGTCTTTATCTATAAACTTCAAACACATTAATGTATTATAAATTGTTACCCCGTATTGGGTCTCAAGTAGGTTGTTCTTTGAAAAATTGAGTTTGTACTCAACATCCATCTTTTTTAACCATTTTTGAATAGGAATAAGATCATTATTTTTTCTAGCAAGAACAATGATATCTTCATCAGCCTCAGTTTTTTCAATCAATTCTTTAATTGAGCATGCAATTGAATAAGCCTCTTGTTCCTGGTCTTCATAAGATGTAAGTGTTGGTGTGTCATTTTGCCACTTTTCAAGTTTGTCATTCCCCGCAACCATTGGACTTTTTTTCAATGGATGAATGTGTTTAGACTGACATATCAAATCATATGATTTATTTAAAATGTTAGTAGTACTTCTGTAATTCGTATCTAAAACTATAGTCTGGATCTCTGGAAGCATATTTGAAATCCACTCAAAATTGCTCAAATTAGCTCCTTGAAATCGATAGATAGTTTGAAGCTCATCTCCAACTATACATAAGTTAGGGCATTCAACATCTTTAATTAATAATCCAATTAGCGCAACCATGATTTTATTACAATCCTGAAACTCATCAACCATAATATATTGATAACGCTCCTGTAAAGTCTGTCTTAGGGAAGCATTTGATTCTAGTATATAGACTGAATCATTCAACATATCCTGAAACTCAATTTTTCTCTTGTCCTCTAAAACACTTTGATATTCATTATACAAAGGAATGATTGACTTACTAAAATCGGCGATTTTTTGAGCTAAGTCTCTACCCTTTTTGTTCAATTCACCACTTTTTAGCAAGTACTCTTGTTCATATGGAAGAATAGACTCTAAACATTGATTGGTATAGGAAATAATATCCTCATTAGTGATACACTCTTTTTTAAACAAATTGAATATATTATGAAGAGAGTGTAACTTCTTAGCGGATGTTGGTTTTAAATCATAAAAAGTTCCAGCGGTCTTTGGATTAGATAATAGCTTCTCTAAAACCATAAACTTTTGTCCTGGAGTTAAAATTGATGTCTTGTTTTTAGATCCTGGCTCATTACTGTCAATAATAATATCATGGGCAAATGAGTGAAAGGTTGAAACTTTAACCTGCTCTGCATCCTCACCCATTAAACTTCTAAGTTTATTCTTCATTGAATTAACACCAGCATTAGAAAAGGTAAGACAAAGGATATTTGATGGCTTCATATCTGTCTTTTGGAGGATATTACAGCACCTTAAAGCTACTACTGTCGATTTGCCCGACCCCGCATTGGCAAGGACACACAAAGGGCCATTTATAGTGTCAACGGCTTGTTTTTGGTTTGAATTAAGGGATTCAAGGGATTTAATGTAATTGTTTTTAATATTCATTATTTATATTTTACTTGAATTAGACCACATATTTACAATACTTCTTAGATCGTAACTATATGATTTACATTGATTTAAATTTAACCACGTATCAAACGAAATAGTTTGACAATAGGCGTAATTAATACTAGTAAATTTTATCATATGTGGTACCTTTGAATACAAAGCTGAATCAAAGTTTTGTAATCCGATTACAAACGAAAAAAATCTAAAAAAATATTAAAAAATTAATATGAGCTTAGAAACAATCCTTAATAAATTTTTTACAATAGATAGTAAAATTAGGTATGGCAAAAGATCTACAGCTGAGCAAATTAGAGTTGCAGTTCAAAACAAAGGAATCAAATGCAGTTTAAAAACCATTTATAATGATATAGATACAATTAAAACTATCTGGAAGCAACCTATCTTAAAAGAAAAAGATAAGTATTACTATAAAAACGAAGGATTTTCAATTCAAGATGGCAAAATAGATGACGAGGATTTACCAACATTTGAATTGTTGTTAATGAATAGTCAGAATTTAAAATCAACTAGCTTTTATGATAAATACAATAAAATATTAGATAAAATCTTATCCGATATTGCTAAAGGTAAAAAAGCAACTAATATCAATATCAAAGCAATACAACCGGAAATTTCCTATGGCAATAAAGGATATGAATGGATTGAGCCTATTTTTAATGCAATATTAAATAAAGAAGCAATTGAAATTGTATACCAAAAAGCAAAAAGTGAACCCGAGAAAAAAATCATTTCTCCATATATATTAAAAGAACATAGAAATAGATGGTATTGTGTTGGGTATGATCATTTAAAAAGGCAAACTACTAACATATATGCATTAGACAAGATACAAAATGTTGAATATTCAGCTAAAACATATAGAATAGACACTCATTTCGATCCCGAAACATACTTCAAATATTCAATTGGCATATATCACTACCACAACAAAATACCAATACAGGTAAAATTAGAATTCTATGGCCAATTTGTGGCTACCATTCAAAATCATCCAATAATGCCTTATCAGAAATCTAGAATCATAAACAAAGGAAAGACATTAGAGGTAGAAATTGAAGTATATAATAGTGAAGAATTAATAAGTGAATTATTGAAATATGGAAATCTGGTAAAAGTAATTACTCCAGAAAACCTTGCTTTAACTATTAAAGAAAAAGCATTAGAAATTGCTAAACTTTATTAAA
>JBILAW010000165.1:0-2801 GCA_044354025.1 Sediminibacterium sp. | reverse complement strand
AATCCGCTCTCGATAGGAATCGGGAGCGGGATTAGATGTTGCGAGGGAAGGGATCGAACCTCCGACCTTCGGGTTATGAGCCCGACGAGCTACCGCTGCTCTACCTCGCGATGTTTGGACGGCAAAGTTACGCCAATATTAATTCTTATCCAAGTTTATTCAGGCTAAATTGAAACTAGCGCAGAAAGGCGAAATATGGGGTTATGGAGGGAACTTTTATAAAAAATGTCAACTAATTCAAAAACCCATATTTCTTCTTCTCTCTTTTGTTCAATTCCTCTGAAATAATTACTGGAGCTAATTTAGAATCATATTTCTGATTCTCAACCAACTTGGTTGAAAGTGCATTTTCATTTAGATAATAAGAGATTGGCAAAGCATTGTAAACATCTTTAGGCACATCAGCTCTGATCTTTTCTTCATCTAAATAATAGACCGAAAATAACATGGTGTATTTATTTGCTGATTTATTGAAAATAGCTATTGGCTGACCAGGAATGACAAAATCGCCATTTTGAACTAAATTTTCAATAGGAGACAAAATGGAATAAAAGCCTAAAGTGCCATCTTTATGTTGGATATGTATTTTATTACGACTATCTGTGAAAATGGTATCCCTTCCCTCTCCTTGCTTTAGTTGATCATTGATATTGTAAACATTTCCAGCCCTTGTTGCACAAATAGTATCTCCTAGATTATAGGTAAACCCTTGTGCATAAAATTGATTCTCTGATTTTTGACCTAATAAATCACTTATAGACTCCACCCTTGTCACTTTTGTTGTTTTACCAGGTGTAATTGGTAGAACATAATGAATATAGCTAACTGGAGGTTTTCGAAATGCTACACCTGCATAATAAGTATAACCATACTGTGATATCGGAGCACTTGCATTTTTATCACGAATAAGTTTTGTGATTTGATTTCTACCTACACTAACTGTTGTGATATATGGATTTGAAACATTAGATGTATATCCAAGTAGAATTTTGAAATTAATCTTTACAGTATAATTAACTGCAGCTTGGCTATTAGAGTAAATAAATGCATCCCCCTCAGAACTATATTCAGTTTTTAAACTAATTAAATTTGATTGAGCATAAGATGGTATAGTAAAAATGAGACTCGCCAATATTATTGAAAGAAATTTCATTGAACACTTAATTTATAATTTTTTCAAATTTAGTAGCTGTATTACAGAACTAAAATATTACTTATAACTATAAAAAATGTTAAACTATTTTAATAAATAAATACATAGAAAAATTTCTATAATTCAATATTGAGAAATATGTTCACACTCATTACTTCGAAAATTTTATTAAGTCTTAAAAATCTACTACTAGCTTGGACGAGTTGGATCTTATTAAACTATTTTAATAAATTTTATAAACATTATTTTATATCATATTTCAGCCTATTTTTAATAAATATAGGAACTGGTAAAATTTATAATTCATAATTTTTAATGAAATAAAAAAAACAAATAATGTTAAAAACAAATAAAGAAATTTTAAAAGAAGCGGAATTAGCACTTAATAATAATTGGGGAAAGTCTATTTTAGTTAATTTAACCTATATAATAATTGTTATTTTAATTGCGTTTGTTAAAAAATATGAATTGAATTTTTTAGATACCATTGCTAGAGATATAATTCAAACAGTAATTAGCTTAATAATTACAGGCCCTTTTTGTTTAGGACTTTATAAATATCACCTTTCGATAGCAAGAGGAGAAAAGCCAGCATACGAAACGATGTTTGATGGGTTTAAAGATTTTAAAAGAGCATTTATAACCTATTTACTATCCAGTCTATATATACTTTTGCGTTTATTATTATTGATTATCCCAGGAATTATTGCTGCTTTAAATTATGCTTTAGTATATTTTATTTTATTGGATGATAAAGAAATTACTGGGAATGAAGCTATTTTAAAAAGTAAGAAAATGATGTATGGTCATAGAAAAAGATTATTTTATTTAACTTTAAGATTTTTAGGATTGGGCATTTTATCCATATTTACTTTATTCATTGGTTTATTATGGCTTATTCCATATAGTTATGTTGCATACTCTATATTCTATGATGATGTAAAAAGACAATATGAAGAGCAAAGAGTAATAATTGAATAATATTTTTACTCTTTTTTTAAAGAAAGTTGTTTAGGATTCAATTAATGGAATAAACATATTTAGGACTGAATAATGATTAATGAAGCATGATACTAATCCCTATGCCTTACACTTGAAGCACCAGAGCTTTTCATGTCTTTGATAACAGCCGCACCTTTATAGTCTATACTGCTTGCGCCAGTCGCATTTAATTTAAGGAAATCTGATACATTTAATTTTACACTGCTCGCACCAGAAGCAATTACAGAAGCACCTTTAACTAAATAATCATACATTTTCACGCTACTTGCTCCAGACACATCCGCAATTAAATCATCACCTGAACCTGATACTTCAAAAGCACATGCACCTGAACCTTTCAGCGAAAAGGCATTGGCTTGCACTGTTCCCTTGAAACTTGAAGCGCCTGACAAATCTGTTAATAAAGTACCAGCTTTGATATCCCCCTTTAAATCACTTGCTCCAGAAAGAACAACCTTTAATTTCTCTGAGCTAACGCCATTCACTATTCTGATATTGGTTGCACCTGAACCAGTGATAGAATACAAGTCTTTTACACTCACATAAGCTTTGATTCTATAATCTTCATTGCCCCATTTCCACCACCTGCTATAATTATCTGCCATTCTAATAATCAATGTACCTCCGTCTACTTCTGTGATGATTT
>JBILAW010000136.1:0-4402 GCA_044354025.1 Sediminibacterium sp. | reverse complement strand
GAATGTCAGAAAAAAAACGCATCTTATACATTGCTACAGAAATGTCGCCTTATTTAGAGATGACAGAATTTGCAGAGGTGATCAATAAACTCGCAATTAAAAGCAATGACAGTGGATTAGAAGTCCGATGTATTATGCCAAGATTTGGGATGATTAATGAAAGAAGACATCGTTTACATGAAGTGGTTCGTTTATCTGGGATCAATGTTCAAGTGGATAGCGACGATTATCCATTACAAATTAAGGTCGCATCCTTGCCCAATGCAAGATTACAGGTCTATTTTTTAGAGAATGAAGACTTTTTTAAGCGCAAGCATATATTTCATGATGAAAATGAAACATGGTACGATGATAACGCCATGAGAACCATTTTCTTTTGCCGTGGCGCTTTAGAGACCGTAAAAAAATTCGGTTGGCCTCCAGACATCATTCACTGTAGTGGATGGATGACAGGTTTAATCCCGGCATATATTAAAACTGCTTTCAAGAAAGAACCTGTATTCTCCAATGCTAAAGTGGTATTCACTATTGGACAAAATACATTCGAAGAACAGTTTCCAAAAGACTTTATGACCAAGGCCTTGATCAATACCAATGTGAAAGAGAAAGAATTAGAGGCATTTAAAGAATTGTCCAACTCTGCTATGTTCAGAGGTGGTGCGACTTATGCGGATGCCATTTCTTTTGGATCAGATGTGATTGATAAGAAATTGGTTTCAGAATTTGCATCAGTTAAAGGGAAAAAAGTAGTGCCTTTTAATGGATGGGATTCTGATTTAACAGAGTATTTAGATTTATACAACGAACTTGCAGGCAAGTAAAGCATTTATACATGGCATTTATCAATATAATTAGAAGGGTTACTTATATCACAATCGTAGCTACATTAATTTTCTCATGTACTAGAATAAGTACTTCTGAACTTGGCATAGACTTTTTATCTAAAGATGCTGTTGACACCAGAGACACATTGTTATTTGTAGAAACAGAAACGGTTGTTTTGCAAGATTCATTAAGAATTTTTCCAACAGACCTTCAAGTACTTGGAGATATCACCAATGACCCTATTTTTGGATCTACTAGTGCCTCTTTGTTTCTGCAATTAAAGCCTAACTTTTATCCTTTCTTTATTAAGGGGACAAAAGACAGTATCATTGTCGATTCTGCAGTGTTGATTTTAAGTTACAAAGGCTTTTATGGAGACTCTTCAAAGCCGGTTAAAATTTATGTCAATAAAATTGATCCCGCTACGCCTTTGGAAGTTGGAAAATTATATGCTAGTAATTATGCCAATGCATATGGGATTAGAAAAGGGGTGACTGCGGGTAATCCTAAGCTATTAAATTTTGCAAGTGCAAAAGACTCTATCAATGATCGTTTTGAAAATGCTAGGAATCAAATTCGTTTAAGGTTGAATCAATCTATTGGTGTTGAATTGTTAAAAACATATGATTCAAATGGAGTTTACCGAAACGATACTACATTCCGCAATGCTTTTCCTGGCTTTGCTTTAACGACGAATGCAGCTGACAACCACAATGCACTCATTCAATTGGCTTTATTAGATTCCAATACTAAATTGGCTTTATATTATTCTACTAGTGCAACTGGAAGTGTGACGAGAGATACATTAGTTACGCATTTTAGGTTTAGTTATTACTCAGCTCAAAATGCCAACTTTATCCAAAGAAACAGAGCTGCTTCAGAAATAGCAAGTCATCTAAATGGTTTCGCTAAAGATTCATTGGTGTATGTGCAAACAAGTCCTGGCACCATGGTAAAAATTAAAGTACCTGGGTTAAAAACTTTTGAAAAGAAAATTATTCTTAGGGCCGAATTGATTGCAGAACAAGTGCCAGATGCCGCTCGTTTAAATACCACTGACAGTTATATGACTGCACCTAATTTTTTATTCTTGGGTGTATATGATAGCGCAACTAAGCAATTAAGATCTGTGCCAAATGATTTTCCAGGTACGATGAATTATCAAGCATTAGCTCAGTTTGGTGGACAAAAAATTTCAAAATCATTGAATGGATATAGCAATGTGGCGACCTATAATTTTAATGTGAGTCGTTACGTTCAAGGATTAATTGCAAGAAAAGATTCCTTATTTGATTTTAGATTGTATGCACCAGTGAACGATTCAATCAAATTCGTACAGCCCTATCCTTATAATAAAATCCAAACAACAGATTACCTATCTACCTCATTGGGTAACCAACCAGCTATAGGTCGTGTTAGATTGGGAGGAGGATCACATTCTAAGTTTAGAATGAGGTTACGTATTTACTATACGAATATAGAATAGAATCCAACCCATACCATCTATATTAATTAGGATTATTTAATATATTTGCATCTTATAATAAACATCTAAATAAAACAATATGCCTTATTTATTTACCTCAGAAAGCGTTTCTGAAGGACATCCAGATAAAATAGCAGATCAGATTTCTGACGCATTAATCGACAACTTTTTAGCATTTGATCCACAATCTAAAGTGGCATGCGAAACTTTAGTAACTACAGGTCAAGTAATCTTGGCTGGTGAGGTAAAATCTAAAGCGTATTTAGACGTTCAAACCATTGCACGTGATGTGATCAAGAAAATTGGTTACACAAAGAGTGAATATATGTTTGAAGCAGATAGCTGTGGTGTATTGTCAGCAATACATGAACAATCTGCTGATATCAACCAAGGCGTTGATAAAAAGAAGAAGGAAGAACAAGGTGCAGGTGACCAAGGGATGATGTTTGGTTATGCAACAAACGAAACAGAAGACTTAATGCCACTGGCTTTAGATTTAGCGCACAAAATTTTAATTGAACTAGCTGCATTAAGAAGAGAGCACAAAGCCATTAAATATTTACGTCCTGATGCAAAATCTCAGGTAACATTAGAGTACAACGACAAAAACGAGCCAGTAAGAATTGACGCGATTGTTGTTTCAACGCAACACGATGATTTTGATGCAGAAGCGAAGATGTTAGCGAAGATCAAAAAGGACATCATTGAAATTTTGATTCCAAGAGTTCAAGCGAAGTACAAGAAATACGCAAAATTATTTAACAAGGATATCAAGTACCATATTAACCCAACAGGTAAGTTTGTAATTGGTGGTCCTCATGGTGATACTGGATTAACTGGTCGTAAGATTATTGTTGATACTTACGGTGGAAAAGGTGCACACGGTGGTGGTGCCTTCTCTGGTAAAGATCCAAGTAAGGTAGACCGTTCTGCAGCTTATGCAACACGTCATATTGCGAAGAACTTAGTGGCTGCTGGTGTGGCTTCAGAAGTGTTGGTACAGGTATCATACGCGATTGGTGTGGCGAAGCCAACATCTATCAATGTAAATACTTATGGCACTGCCAAAGTGAAAATGACAGATGGTCAAATTGGTAAGTTGGTGGAAGGTATTTTTGATATGCGTCCTTACTTTATCGAGCAAAGATTAAAGTTAAGAACACCAATGTACAGTGAGACTGCTGCTTATGGCCACATGGGTCGTAAGAACGAAACAGTGACTAAAACATTCACGACTCCAGACGGTAAAAAGAAGGTCATGAAAGTGGAGTTATTCACTTGGGAGAAACTAGATTATGTTGCCAAGGTTAAAAAAGCCTTTGGTTTAAAATAAATCATTGATTGAATGAAGATCCCGTCTCGACACAAATTGGGACGGGATTTTTATTTTAATCCATAACTTTGACCCATGCAAGAAAGAAACGACAGACCGGAACGACCAGAGCGATCTGGCAGGCCAGAACGTAAATTTACAGGACAAAGAAGATTTAGCCCTAGGCCAAGTTTTACCACGGAACGTAAATTTATTATTGGTCGTCAACCACTCATTGAATCATTGAGTGCTGGTGCGAATATTGAAAAAATATTATTACAAAAAAATGCACAAGGGGAAGGTTTAGATGAGATAAAGCAATTTGCAAAAACCCATACCATTCCTATTCAATTAGTGCCCATTGAAAAACTCAATGGGATGACCAAAGCAAATCACCAAGGCGTGCTTGCATTTATTTCTAATGTCAAATATTTAGACCTTCAAGAAGTGATTGACTTTGTAGTTGCAAAAGGAGAGGTTCCATTGTTTATGATGTTAGATGGCGTCACCGATGTACGAAATATTGGCGCCATTTGTAGAAGCATACATTGTTGTGGTGCACAAGCTTTGATCATCCCAGACAAAGGCGTTGGCGCATTGAATGAAGAAGCATTTAAAAGCAGTGCAGGTGCATTGGAACATATCCATGTTGTTCGCGTAACTAGTTTATTAAAAGCGGTAGATGATTTACACATGAACGGCATTCAAGTTTTTACCAGTGAAATGCGTGCAGATAAAAATGTACATGAATTAGATTTAACCATTCCAAGTTGTATTAT
>JBILAW010000116.1:0-5390 GCA_044354025.1 Sediminibacterium sp. | reverse complement strand
TGTGAGATGAAGTGAAAGGCGTAAAACCTTATTTAGACAAATCTGCAGATTATTTTTTCAAGATTCCGATGGCAACAAATTTCGATTCCTTTAATGTCTCCGTTGCTGCTGGTATTGTTCTATACGAGTCAATGAAACAAAGATTGTTTAAATGAAATTCAAATTAACATTAGACGCAAAGCCCTCGAACCATACGATAGCATATGGGGATAAGCTCATGTTGATTGGTTCATGTTTCACAGAAAATATTGGCGCAAAATTCAAGGCACATTTATTTGAAATCAATGAAAATCCATACGGTATTTTATTCAATCCGGTAAGTGTTGTAACTACATTAACCGAGATTATGGATAGGAGGATGTATAAGTCGGATGATTTATTTCAACACAATGAGCTTTGGCATAGCTGGCACCATCATAGTCGTTTTTCTGCGATAGCGCAGGAGGATGCATTAGAAAACATCAATAGCACCATTTTAGCCGCGCATGATTTTTTAAAATCAGCGAATCGATTGGTGATTACATTAGGGTCTGCATGGTTGTATCATTTGACCAATGAAGCGCCTTTGGGGGAAGGTCAAGTGGTTGCCAACAATCATAAAGGGCCAATCAATTGGTTTTATAAATCCTTGATGCAGCCCAATACTTTATTAGAAAATCTAGATGATTTAGTTAAGCGTTTGCATGATTTTAATCCATCCTTACATATCACTTTTACCATTAGCCCAGTTCGACATTTAAGGGAAGGACTAATAGAAAACAATCGTAGTAAAGCAGTTTTAATTCATGCAGTTCATGAATTAGTAAATCAATGCAATGGGGTGGATTATTTTCCAGCGTACGAGTATGTGATGGACGATTTAAGAGATTACCGATTCTATGCAGAGGATCTAGTGCATCCAAATTTTGCCGCTTCTGGCTATGTATGGGATAAATTGGTGGAGACCTATATGGATCACAAAACACAAGCCATCATGAAACAGGTTGCAGAGTTACAATTGGCAATGCATCATAAACCTTTTTTTACAAGATCTACTGAACATCAAAAATTTCTTGAATCCTGCATACTTAAAACGGAAACATTGTTAGCTAAACATCCAACACTATCCCTACAAGATCATTTAGCATTTTTTAAGGCCAGCATAAGCAAATAATTGCTACATTAGTGGTCTAAATTACTGCCATGCGCATCCTACCATTTTTAGTGTCAGCGACTGTAACAGCTGGACTTGTTTTTACACTCAATATCCAATTAAAATTAGGAGGGACTAAAACGCCAAGATTGGGCTATTTTTTATCTCCTCAACATGGATTCTGGAAAAATGCAGAAAAAGTCAATACCAATTTTGATGCCTCTATTGTGGCAAATGAATTAAAAGGAAATGTAGATGTGTATTTGGATGACAGATTAGTGCCGCATATTTATGCCGATAATGACCAAGACGCCTATTTCGTTCAAGGATATTTACACGCAAAGTTTAGATTATGGCAGATGGACTTTCAAACAAGAGTAGCTTCTGGAAGACTTAGTGAAATTGCGGGTGCAGATAGATTACCCATTGATCGTTTTTTTAGAAGATTAGGTATGGTGTATGGAGCAGAAAAAACGGAGGCCAATATTAATGCCAATAATCCTGAAATGAAAGAAACGGTGGACGCCTATACAGCAGGGGTGAACGCTTATATTAAACAAATGGATCCTGCAGATATGCCTTTTGAATTTAAGTTAATGAATTATGCGCCTGAAAATTGGACACCTAAAAAGACTTATTTGTTTTTGATGTTTATGTCTTATGATTTAACAGGTCGTGCAGCCACTTCTGATTTGCAATTAACCAATACAAGAGATTTTTTAGGCTATGACTTATTTGATAAACTCTATACCAATAACCAAGATTCTTTAGACCCCATTATTCCAAAAGGTACGGTGTATCAGAAGCCTTCCATTATTCCTATTAAACCTATCAATGCCGATTCTGCTTATTTGCATCAATCCACAGCGCTTGGTATTCCAAATGTTGAAACGCCTCTAGCACCTAATAAAAATAATGGAAGTAATAACTGGGCAGTAGCCGGTTCTAAAACAAAATCGGGTCGTCCTATTTTAGCCTCTGATCCGCATTTAGGATTAAACATGCCTTCACTTTGGTATGAAGTACAAATTACGACACCTACACATAGCACTTATGGAGCAAGTTTTCCAGGTTCTCCTGCAGTCATTATCGGATTCAATGATAGTCTAGCTTGGGGCGTTACCAATGCAGGTAGAGATGTATTAGATTTTTATGAGATTAAATTTAAAGACAGCACAGAAAATGAATATTGGTATAATGGTAAGTGGAACACCGCTGATAAAAGAACAGAAGTCATTAAAGTAAAAGATAGTGCAGATGTAATCGAGCAAATACCTATGACAGTTTGGGGCCCAACTATGTATGATGCACATTATCAAAATCCACAATCTAAAGGACGCAATTTAGCCATTCAGTGGACAGCGCATAATACTTCAACAGGTGTTGAAACTTTTTACAGATTAAACCGTGCTAAAAACTATGACGATTATATCAAGGCAACTGCATTATGGACCTGCCCTGGACAAAATTTTGTTTTAGCTACTAAGACAGGAGATATTGCTATTAAGCAACAAGGAAGTTTTGTAGCAAGATGGGAGCGTCAAGGAGATTTTATTATGCCAGGAGACGATACTACTTATGCATGGCAAGGAATGATTCCGAATGAAGAAAATCCCACTATTAAAAATCCAGAGCGTGGTTTTGTAAGTAGTGCGAATCAAAAACCAACCGACCCTAGTTATCCTTATTATTTAGGCACCGCAAGTTCATTCCCATTATACAGAGGCATTAGTGTAAATAAGCATTTGACAGCAATGTCTGGAATTACAGCAGAAGATATTCAAGCCTTGCAAACCAATAATGATAATGTTTTTGCAGCTACTGCAAGACCTGCTTTAATGAAATATGTACAAGTAGATAAACTGAGCCCCGATGCCAAAAGAATGTTAGATGAAATGAATAACTGGGATTTAGTGAATAGTCAAAATTCAAAAGGCATTACTGCATTTAAAATTATTTGGGATAGTGTTACGCAAGCCGTTTGGGGAGATGAATTAGCAGGTTCTCCCACCATACTTACTAGTCCCGATGATTTTGTTTTAGTAGATCAGTTATTAAAAGATTCTAATTGGTCTATCGCAGATGATATCAGAACCAAAGGTAAAATTGAAAATTTTAAAGATCAAATAACTTTGGGTGTTGAAAATGCCACCAAAAAATTATTAGAATTAGAAAAAGAAAATAAATTAGAATGGGCTTTATTTAAAGCTACCAGGGTAATGCATCTTACTAAAATACCTGCTTTAAGCAGAATGAATTTACCCATTGGAGGTGGAGAGCATATCATTAATGCCACTACTGATGATCATGGACCTAGTTGGAGAATGGTGGTGCACTTGACAGATGAAATTGAAGCCTATGGATTGTACCCAGGAGGACAGAGTGGGAATCCGGGTAGCCCTTTCTATGATACCTTTATTGATTATTGGGCAGCTGGTCAATATTACAGATTACTATTCTTGCCTAAAGAAAAATTAAAGCAACATGAGCGCACAAAATGGCATATTCAATTTAAAAAAGCGGTTGCATAATTTTTTTATAATTATTTAATCGATCAACTTAAACACATTCAAATGAAATTTATTCTTTCAATAGCATTAGTAGCATTAGTGACCTACGCAATCGGTATCTACGGGAATTTACCTTGGTGGAGTTTTGTAGTAACCAATTTAATCATTGCCATTGCATTGCCCATTAAACCTTTACAATCATTCATTGCTGGTGCGCTGGGTGTGGGTGCGCTGTGGGCTGGTTTAGCTTTTGGGATTGACTTGGCAAATAACCATATCCTATCCACCAAAGTCGCACAGATTCTTCCATTAGGAGGCTCATACATCGCTTTAATTGCAGTGACTGCAATAGTAGGTGCTTTGTTAGGAGGGCTTGCTTCCCTAACTGGATCATTTGTTAGGAAGCCTGAATAAGTTTACCTTTGGGGTCAATTTGCTTAATCTGTAATTGAGCTTAAATTAAATCCATATGGCACAGCTGCACAACCGTGTTTCAAATAAAGAGTTGAAACAAAAACTATACGAAGAGGCTTTCGATAGAACCACGATTAGTTTTTACCAGTACTTTACAATTTCAGATCCTGTACAATTTAGAGACGACATGTACCAAGCATTGAATAAGATGCAGGTCTTTGGTCGTATCTATATTGCTACCGAAGGCATCAATGCACAAATTAGTGTGCCCACGCATTTATTTGAGGACTTCAAAACTTATCTTTTTTCTATTAAGGCATTGGATGGAATCCGATTAAATAATGCGGTCAATGACAATGGAAAAAGCTTTTGGGTATTGAAAATAAAAATAAGAGATAAAATAGTGGCCGATGGCATTGAGGATCCCAATTTTAGTATGGAGAATAAAGGGAAATATGTAAATGCGGAACAAATGAATCAATTGATTGCATTGCCAGATACGATTGTCATTGATATGCGCAATCATTATGAATATGAAGTTGGGCATTTTGACAATGCCATTGAAATTCCATCTGATACTTTTAGAGACCAGTTACCGATGGCCGCAGAAATAATGCAGCCACATAAGGATAAAAATATTATCATGTATTGTACTGGAGGGATACGTTGTGAGAAAGCAAGTGCTTATATGTTACACGAAGGGTTTAAAAATGTATATCATTTAGAAGGTGGGGTCATTCATTATGCCAATGAAATAAAAGCGGCAGGATTAGAAAGTAAATTCAAAGGAAAAAATTTCGTTTTTGATGACCGCTTAGGTGAGCAAATTACCGATGATATTATTGCAAGCTGTCACCAATGCGGTAAGCCTGCTGATACCCATACCAATTGCAAGAACGATGCTTGTCATTTGCTTTTTATACAATGTGAAGCTTGTGCCATAACATTTGATGGATGTTGCACCACAGCTTGTAAGGAAGTATTTCTTTTGCCATTAGAAGCACAAGAAGCATTGAGAAAAGGAGTGAAAAAAGGTATGCAGGTATTTAATAAAGCCAAAGAAAGATTAAGACCTAGACTAGGGATTGATATTGAAGTCAAATAAAAAAAATGATTGCAAAAAAAATCCCGACCAAGGCCGGGATTTTTTATTAATGTATTCCTAAATGATTCAATGCATTTCGAATCAATTGAAAAGTTTCAGTTTCAGATTTTGACTCAGGTTTAAATGCCTCGCCAATAATTTGCTCATACAATTCAATATATCTTTTTGAAATTGTTTGAATCCATTCTTCAGACATGGCTGGTACAGTCTGTCCTTCCTTGCCCATGAA
>JBILAW010000164.1:0-2816 GCA_044354025.1 Sediminibacterium sp. | reverse complement strand
CGTTGCTGTAGGATCAAAAGACCACACAACTTTAGTTGCTGCTGTTAAGGCTGCTGACTTAGTTGCAACTTTACAAAGCGCAGGACCTTTTACGGTTTTTGCACCAGTAAACGCTGCTTTCGGAAAATTACCAGCTGGAACAGTAGAATACCTACTTAAGCCAGAAAACAAAGCAACTTTAGCTAAAATTTTAACTTACCACGTTGTATCTGGAAGTTTTAATGCTGCTGCTGTAGTAAAAGCAATCACAGATGGTGGTGGCTCAGTGACTTTAAAAACAGTTAGTGGTGGTAACTTAGTTGCTTCTATTAAAGAAGGTAAAGTAATCTTAACAGACGAGAAAGGTGGTGTTGCTACAGTAGTTGCTACTGATTTAGCTGCAAGCAATGGCTTAATCCACGTTTTGGATGCTGTTGTTTTACCTAAATAATTTCAACAACTAAATTCGAGCATTTAAATCGAAAGATTATTTGCTTTGATGTTTAATAAGAGAGATTTAAAAAAGGGTTTACGATCTAATAGTCGTAAACCCTTTTTATTTTATGCAGCTCCTAAGTTTTAGGATTAGGATGCTATTTTATCACACCCAGTTCTTTACCTACTTCTATGAATGCTTGAATCGCTTGATCTAAATGCGCTCTGGTATGTGCTGCAGAAATTTGCACACGAATTCTTGCTTGCCCTTTGGCAACGACTGGATAATAAAATCCAATGACGTAAATTCCTCTCTCTAATAATTTTTCTGCCATTTTTTGAGACACGACTGCGTCGTACAACATGATTGGAATAATTGGATGCGTACCTGGTTTGATATCAAATCCTGCAGCAGTAATTTTTTCTCTAAAATAAGTCGTGTTTGCTTCTAGCGTATCTCTGAGTTCTGTTGTTTGTGATAATATATCAAAAACTGCAATAGATGCGCCAGTGATAGAAGGTGCTAGTGTATTTGAAAATAAATATGGTCTTGAACGTTGTCTTAATAAATCAATGATTTCTTTTTTACCAGATGTAAATCCACCAGACGCGCCACCCAATGCTTTTCCTAAAGTGCCTGTAATGATATCCACTCTGCCCATCACGCCTTTTAATTCATGCACCCCTCTTCCTGTCTTGCCTAAAAATCCTGTGGAATGACATTCGTCCGTCATCACAAGTGCTTCATATTTTTCTGCTAATTCCACAATCTTATCTAATTGTGCAATGGTGCCATCCATAGAGAATGCGCCATCTGTTACAATGATTTTTTGTACGGCACCTGCTGCAATGGCTTCTTTTAATTTTGCTTCCAAGTCCTCCATTGAATTGTGCTCGTATCGATACCTCATAGACTTTGTAAGTCTTACACCATCAATGATAGATGCGTGGTTTAAGGAGTCCGAAATAATCGCATCCTTTTCTCCAAACAAAGGTTCAAACACGCCACCATTTGCATCAAATGCCGCAGCGTATAAAATAGTATCTTCTGTGCCTAAAAAAGCAGAGATTTTTTCTTCTAATGTTTTATGTATATCCTGTGTACCGCAAATAAAACGTACAGATGATAATCCAAATCCATGTGTATCAATCGCTGCCTTTGCTGCTTCAATCACTTTTGGATGTGAGGATAAACCTAGGTAGTTATTGGCACAAAAATTTAATACATGTTGGCCCCCTTGTATGGTAATTTCTGCTGCTTGTGCAGAAGTAATGATTCTTTCTTTTTTATATAATCCAGCTTCTTTAATCCCTTCTATTTCCTTTGCTAAAAATGGTTGAAATTGATTGTACATATTTTTTATTTAGGCGCGTTGTAATTAAAATATTTTGGCAGATTGTTTACAATGTCTGCTGTCATTGACTTTAAATCAAAGGTGGGTTGCCAATTCCAATCCTGTTTTGCAGTAATGTCATCAATACTATTCGGCCAACTGTCTGCAATTTGCTGTCTAAAATCTGGATGATAGGTAATTTCAAAATTAGGAAAAGAGGATAATAAACTTTGATGGATTTCACTAGGTGAAAAACTCATTCCTGCAAGGTTATAGCTTGTACGAATTTTTATATTTTCTTTTGGTGCATCCATTAACTGTAATGTTGCATGAATGGCATCATCCATATACATCATTGGTAAATAAGTATGCTCACTTAAAAAGCAAGTAAAGTTTTCTCCTTGCACTGCTTTATGATAAATGTCTACTGCATAGTCGGTTGTGCCTCCACCAGGTAAAGACTTATAGCCAATTAAACCAGGATACCTTAGACTCCTAACATCTACACCATATTTATTGAAATAATATTCACACCAATGTTCGCCTGCTAATTTTGAAATACCATACACGGTATTAGGATCCTTAAATGCCCTTTGAGGTGTTTGATCTTTATCTGAATTTGGACCAAAAACAGCAATGGAACTTGGCCAAAAAACTTTTTCAATATGATGCTCCCTTGCAACTTCTAATACATTTAACAATCCGCCCATATTCAAGTCCCATGCTTGCACAGGATTTTTTTCACCTAAAGCAGATAGGATTGCAGCTAAATGATAAATCTGCGTCACACCTTCTTTAGCAACAATAGAAGCCAAGCTGGCTTTATCCATGACATTCAAAGTTTGAAAAGCACAATAGTCAAATTTGTCTTTTGCGGCCTCCTGAAAATCGGTTGCAAGAACGCCATCCTTTCCGTACTTTTCTGTCAAAGCTTTTGTGAGTTCTGTCCCTAACTGTCCACCTGCACCTATCACTAAAATCTTACCCATTAGGCTAATGTTTGTTTGTATGGGTAAAATTAGTTGATTCCCTTAAAACCTCAAAACAAAAGAGCCCGTCAATGACGGG
>JBILAW010000163.1:0-2833 GCA_044354025.1 Sediminibacterium sp. | reverse complement strand
CGTAAATGAATGCTCCCATGATAATAACTCTGAATTGTAATCTGGTTTTTGTCCAGCATCTTTTTTATCCATACCAATATACCTTGAATCCAATCTTCCAACAGTTTTTCTTTGATCACGCAATAACTCTTTCCAGAAATAATCAAATGGCACTTCCATATTTTGTTCTGCTACTACTTTTTCATTTAAGCCTATATACCCTGCGATCTTTTTCACCATGGCATTGCGCTTATCCGCAGGCAGTGCGCCACCTTGTGCTAGCGCAGGCATCAGTTCATTGATTGCAAAGGCTTCTACTTCTGGTAAATATTTTTCTAATTCTTTAGACTGAAATGGTGCAGCTAATTTTTTATGATGCCATGCAGTGGCTGCCATATATGGAATACGCAATGCTGCACTAGATACGGCGTCACGCTTTAATCCAAGATCGGTTGGTGAAACTAAAATCACGCCATTCAAAAACATCCAGTGTCTATTTTGTAATTCTAATGACAATCCTGATACACGATTGGTACCATAACTTTCTCCAATTAAAAACTTTGGAGAAGCCCAGCGCTTTTGTCTTCCAACAAAAGTGTTGATCCAGTCAGCCAAATATTTAATATCTGCAGTTACACCAAAAAACTTTGAACCTGGAGTGGCCTTATCTAAAATTCTTGAAAAGCCTGTGTTCACTGGATCCACATATACGATGTCCGCAACATCTAATAAAGACTGTGGATTGTCTTCGAATCCATAGGGTTGAATTGGATAGCCTTCGTCGTCTATTTTTAATTTTTTAGGTCCAGTATAGCCCAAGTGCATCCAAACACTTGCTGTACCTGGTCCACCGTTAAAAGAAATGACCAAGGGTCTTGTTTCTTTATTGGTAACATCGGTACGCTCATAGTACACATAAAATAAGCCCGCAACTGCTTTTCCCTCTTCGTCCCATACCGGTTGTGTACTTGCAGTTACTTTATATGGGACTTTTTGTCCTTTGATGGTGACTTCGCCTGTTTTTTCGACTTTTTGGTCTAGACTAAGCGCTCTATTAAAAGATCCTGGTTTTGCCGATCCTTCTTCTGCTGGTTTTTGTGCAATAGCAAATAATGAACTAGCGAGTAACAAATAAGTGAAAAGTTGTTTTTGCATAAAATCGATTATTAAATAAAAATTAGATGTGGCTGCTTAAAAATTGTCCTTTAAATATACAACCAATTTAGGCTTTCTATTTCTTCTTTATTATGATTTATTTAGATGGTATTTGCTTAATTTAGTCCCATGTCTGAACAACACAAAAAAGCCATCATTTTGACTGCGCCATCTGGCGCTGGTAAAACCTCTATCACGCGATTTTTATTGGCAAATTACCCTCAACTGGCTTTTTCGGTTTCTGCCACCACCAGGGCTCCAAGGGGCGCTGAGCAAGATGGTGTTGACTATCATTTTATGAGCCCAGCAGCATTTGAAGGGCATATCAAACAAAATGACTTTTTAGAATACGAAATGGTCTATGAAGGATTGTATTATGGTACTTTGAAATCTGAATTAGATCGCATTTGGGCAGAAGGAAAAATGCCCGTATTGGATATTGATGTAAAAGGTGCGATGGCCATTCAAAAACAATTAGGCGATCAAGCTTTATCTATTTTTATTTTACCGCCTTCTATCGAGGTTTTAAAAGAGCGTCTTGCAAAAAGAAATACAGATTCCGAAGAAAAAATGCAAATACGATTGGATAAAGCAGCTTACGAAATTAGTTTTAGCGATCAATTTAATGCAGTTGTAAAAAACGAAGTATTGGAGACTGCATGTAAAGAAACGGCAGCACTAATTCAAGAATTTATTTCAAAATAATTACTTTCTAAAAAATTTAAACACATATAAAATGTCTGACAAAACACTTCTTGGAAAAACAGTTTTTATCACTGGTGGGAGCAGGGGAATTGGTAAAGCCATTGCACTTAAATTAGCTGGAGCTGGCGCCAATATTGTAATTGCGGCGAAGTCGGTAGAGGAAGATCCAAGACTAGGAGGAACAATTTACTCTGCTGCTGCAGAAGTAGAAGCATTGGGCGTAAGCGCTTTAGCAGTGCAAGTAGACATCAGAGATGAGGCACAAATTGCAAATGCCGTAAAATTGACAGTAGAAAAATTTGGTGGCATTGATATTTTAATTAACAACGCATCTGCGATTCAATTAACCGATACCGAACATACCCCAAGTAAAAGATTTGACTTGATGCAAAGCATCAATGTACGTGGTACTTTTTTAGTGGTGCAACATGCGCTTCCCTATTTGAGAAAATCTACCCATGCACATATTTTAACTTTATCGCCTCCAATTAATTTAGCACCAAAATGGTTAGGACCACATGTGGCGTATACCATTACTAAATACAATATGAGCATGATGACGCTTGGATGGGCGGAAGAATTTAAAGAAGATCAAATTTCTGTGAACGCTTTATGGCCTCGTACAACCATTGATACTGCTGCTGTCAGAAATTTATTAGGCGGTGAAGCACTTGCCAATATGAGTCGTACGCCAGCTATCCTTGCTGATGCTGCTTATGCTATTGTGACTAAAAAACCTTTGGTCTATACTGGTCAAACATTTATTGACGAAGGTGTTTTAGCGGCAGAGGGTATCACAGACCTATCCCACTATTCGGTCGTGCCGGGTGGACATTTATATACCGACTTATTTTTATAATGCTTTAAAAACGACAAGATGAAAAAATTATTCCTTGGAGCAATGCTATTTTTATCCTTTGGTGCTTGGGCCCAAAAGAAAACAAAATTGGATCCTGCCACTGCTCAAATCAATGCCAACAAAGAAACTGCAATC
>JBILAW010000161.1:0-2885 GCA_044354025.1 Sediminibacterium sp. | reverse complement strand
AAATAAATTCTTAATCAAAGAAAATTAAAAAATTAAAAATGAAGAAGACAGAAGAGATGAATACAACGAATGAATTAATTGAAGCAGTAAAGACTAAAAAAACTTTTGCTGAATTAGGCGTAAACGAGCAATTGGTGAAATCAGTGACTGAATTAGGCTATACACATGCTACAGAAATTCAGGAGCGTTCTATCCCGGTATTAATTAGCGGAACAAAGGATTTTATTGGATTGGCACAAACAGGTACTGGTAAAACAGCAGCATTTGGTTTGCCATTGATTCAATTAATCAAAACGGCTGACAAGCATCCACAAGCTTTGGTAGTTTGTCCTACACGTGAATTGTGTATGCAAATAGTGAATGAAATTAACTTATTTAAAAAGCACGTTTCTGGTGTTCAAGTTTTAGCAGTATACGGTGGTACATCCATTGGCATGCAAATTAGAGATTTGAAAAGAGGGGTACAAATTATTGTCGCTACACCAGGTCGTTTGATTGACTTGATCGAAAGAAAAGCAATCAACTTAGAGCAAATTGAATATGTTGTTTTAGACGAGGCAGACGAAATGTTAAACATGGGATTCCAAGAAGACATTGAGTTTATCTTAAAGAACACACCAAACAGAGAAAGTATCTGGTTATTTAGTGCAACGATGCCAACTGAAATTAAAAAAGTAAGTAAGCGCTACATGAAAGAGCCTGTGGAAGTAACCATTGGTAAAGTGAATGCGACCAATAAAAGCATCGATCACCAATATTATGTGACCTCGGCGCAGTATCGTTATGAGACTTTAAAAAGAATCATTGATTTCAACCCAGGTATATATGGTATTATCTTTACCCGAACCAAAGCAGATGCGCAAGATGTATCAGCGCGTTTAACACGTGAAGGGTATGATATAGATGCTATCCATGGTGACTTGACACAACAACAACGTGATAGAGTCATGGGTCAATTTAGAGATAAAACATTACAATTATTAATTGCAACCGATGTGGCTGCTCGTGGTATCGATGTAAAAGGGATTACCCACGTTATTAACTACGAATTGCCAGATGATGTAGAAGTGTATACGCACCGTAGTGGTCGTACAGGTCGAGCTGGTAGCCAAGGTATTTGTATTTCTATTGTACATGCAAGAGAGTCTTACAGATTGCGTCAAATTGAGAATATCAATAAAAGTACTTTTCATAAATTAGATATCCCTAGTGGTAAAGATGTTTGTAGAAAACAATTTTTCCATGTAATGGAAAAATTAATGTCTACTGATGTAAGTCATGGTGATTATGAAACTTATGTACCAATGTTAGCAGAGAAATTTGCAGACATGTCTAAGGAAGAAATTTTGAAGCGCGTTGCTGCTTTGGAGTTCAATCGTTTCTTAGCGTATTATGAAAATGCGGCAGATTTAAATATCCGTGCAGCAGAAAAAGGCCGTCGTGATGTTGGTGGCATGCAGGATCGTAATAGAGAAAGAGGACGTAACGAATTCTCAGATCGCAGAAGCGGTGGAGATAGAATGAACAATGACAGCAGAGATCGTGGTGCTGATCGCGGAGATAGAGGCGGTCGTAGCCAATCAAGAGGTACTGCAGGTGCAACTCGTTTATTCGTGAATTTAGGTACCAAGGATGGTTTTTATAAAGCGAGTTTCTTACAATTCATTTTAGACATGAGTGACTTAAAGAAAGAGGTCTTAGGAAGAATTGATATGAGAGACATGAACAGCTGGATTGAAATTGAAGCAAGTTCTGCAAAGAAAATGATCAGTGCTTTAGATGGTAAAAACTATAAGGGTCGTCGTATTCGCATGAATGATGCAGATAGCGGTGGTCAAAGAGGTAGCAACGAAGGATAGAGTATAACAACATTACAAATATTAAAATTGGTTCACATGGGAATTTTATTACAAAAAGCGCCATTGATTATTTCAGGTCCTTGCAGTGCAGAAACAGAAGAACAAGTCATGCAAACAGCTAAGCGATTGGCTGCTACAGGCAGAGTCGACATTATGCGTGCAGGTATCTGGAAGCCAAGAACAAGACCTGGTAGCTTTGAAGGGATTGGTACTAAAGGTTTGCCTTGGTTGCAACAAGCAAAAAAGGAAACAGGATTACCAATTGCAGTAGAAGTGGCTACGGGTAAACAAGTGGAAGATGCATTGCATTTTGGAGTAGATGTGCTTTGGATTGGTGCAAGAACGACTGTGAATCCTTTTAGTGTGCAAGAAATAGCGGACGCCTTAAGAGGTGTTAAAGTTCCTGTGTTGATCAAAAATCCATTGAATCCAGATCTAGAATTATGGGTGGGTGGCATGGAACGTATTGCCAAAGCAGGTATCGAAGAACTTGGATTAATTCACAGAGGTTTTAGTTCTTATGGTAATACCGAATATCGCAATGCACCTATGTGGCATCTAGCCATTGAGATGAAGCGTCGTTATCCAGGTATTCCAATGATCAATGACCCGTCTCATATTTGTGGCCGTCGTGATATTTTACAAGCAGTAGCTCAACAAGCAATTGACTTAGACTTTGATGGATTGATCATTGAATCACATATCGATCCAGATAATGCTTGGAGTGATGCGAAACAACAAATTACCCCAGAAGTGTTGAAGGAAATGTTGGAAGCGATTCGTTGGAGAAAAGAAAATATTGCTTCCGAAGAATTTCATATGGCATTGGAAAAACTGCGTCAACAAATCAATCAATTAGATGATGAATTGTTACAAGTCTTATCTACACGTATGAAAGTGGCACAAAAAATTGGTGAATATAAAAAGAACAACGACATCACCATCCTTCAGACCAACCGTTGGAATGAAATTTTAGAAAGAGCGGTTGCTAAAGGGAATGTTTTGGGATTGAGTGACGACTTTATC
>JBILAW010000160.1:0-2929 GCA_044354025.1 Sediminibacterium sp. | reverse complement strand
TTAAGTATACCATCACCGTTTCTTTTTGCAAAGATATAAATTTGATGGAACTTTATCCCATGAGAGTTATTATATCTGCAGCAACCAATGGGGAGTGGATGCCCCTTTTTCAAAAAATCAACCCAAAGTTCGTCACACCGAACAAAAAGTTCTCTGTGGGGTTTCATGAATCTGGTGTGGGCATGCTTGCAAGCAGTGTTTCTTTAATGAAAATGGTGGTACAAGAAACCCCGTCTTTAATCATACAAATGGGTATAGCCGGAAGCTTAGATCCAAAAATCCCACTGGGTAAAGTATTTGTGATAAAAGATGATCTTGTTGGTGATATTGGTGTGACTGAAAATAAACAATGGAAAGACTTATTTGATTTAAAATTAGATGGCGCCAATGATGCACCCTTTGAAAAAAAATCTTTACCTAATAATTTTTTGAATCAATACAATCTGTTGAACCTGCCTACCAAAAAAGGCGTAACAGTGAACACCATTACAACAGATAAAAAAATCATTGAAAGGTATCGTGCAAAAAACAAAGTACAGATTGAATCCATGGAAGGCGCTGCCTTGCATTATATTGGTAGAGACTTAAGTATTCCTTTTATACAAATTCGTGCGGTGTCCAATTATGTGGGTGAACGTAATAAAGCAAAATGGAAAATACAGGAAGCGATTTACAATTTAAATGAAACTGTTTTGCAATATTTAGACGCATTATCTATTCAAGCTTTTTAAAACCGAACACCTTATCTATATGCCTACCATTGATATCGGTTTTTCTCCTTGTCCCAATGACACTTTTATTTTTGACGCCTTAGTCAATCATAAAATTGACACCAAGGGTTTTGATTTTAATTTGCATTTGGAAGATGTGCAAACCTTGAATGAGTGGGCCTTAGAGGGCAAGCTTCCCTTTTCAAAAATTAGTTATGGTGTTTGGCCAAAAATAAAAAATCAATACCAACTATTACAGAGTGGTGGTGCATTGGGAAAAGGTGTTGGCCCTTTATTAATTTACAAAGAGGATACAACAAATTTATCTGGCAAGCCTGATGAAAAAACAATGCGCGTTGCGATTCCTGGGATGGATACTACTGCACATTTATTATTTAGTCTTGCCTTCCCGGATGTGAAAAATAAAGTTTTTTTAGTCTTCAATGAAATAGAAGAAGCGGTGCTTTCTGGTAAGGTAGATGCAGGTGTGATCATCCACGAAAACAGATTTACTTATGCAGCTAAAGGTTTAAGCAAGTGGATGGATTTGGGTCATTATTTTGAAACCAGTTTCAACGCACCTATTCCTTTAGGTGGTATTATTGCAAGAAAGGATCAACCGCAGGAGGAAATTAAAATGATGGATGCGTTGATACAAGAAAGTGTGCAGTTTGCTTTCAACAATAACTACGAAAAATTATCTGAATTTGTTACTTCCCACGCACAGGAAATGTCGGAACAAGTGATGCGTCAACACATCGATTTGTATGTGAATGATTATAGTATTCAAATGGGGGAAGTTGGAAAAAACGCGATTGCTAAATTAGAGCAGGTCTACAATCAAATAGTCCGATAATATTATTTAAGGCTTTAACGCCTTGGCATAAGCAGCCAAGACCCTTACCCTTGCTTCCTCATGCACCACAATAGGTTGAGGATAGTTAAGACTATCTAGCTCTGGTATCCATTTGCGGATATACTCCAATTGCTTGTCAAATTTTTCTGTTTGTAGTCTTGGATTGAATACTCTAAAATAAGGTGCAGCATCACATCCACTTCCGCTCGCCCACTGCCATCCTCCATTGTTTGCAGCAAAATCAAAATCCAATAATTTTTGTGCAAAATAAGCTTCCCCCCAGCGCCAATCAATTAATAAATGCTTGGTCAAAAAACTTGCTACGATCATGCGAACGCGGTTGTGCATAAACCCAGTGGCATTGAGTTCGCGCATGCCGGCATCTACAATTGGATAACCCGTTTGTCCCGCACACCATGCTTCAAATTCTTTTTCATTATTGCGCCATTCAATAAAATCATATTGTGCCCTAAATGATTTTCCATCTGCCACATGCGGGAAATGCCATAAAATCATATGATAAAAATCGCGCCAAATTAACTCGTTAAAATAAGTGGTATTGATAGCCACAGTTTCTAAAGCCAACTGCCTAATTGAAATGGTACCAAATCTTAAATGCATCCCAAGATGCGAAGTGCCGCCTTCTACTGCAGGAAAATTTCTTTTTTCGGTGTAATTTTTTACGGTGCTTTCCTTCCATTTTTTTGCAGGCACCACTAAATCCGTTTTTTCAAATCCCATGGCTTTTAAACTTGGGATAGGCAATGCTTTGCTATCCAAAAAATATTCTGTGCCTTTTTCCGATGGTAATAATTTTGGTGTATTTGCTTCCCATGCTGCTTTCCATCTTCTAGAATATGGCGTGAAAACAGTGTAAGGCTTGCCATCCTCTTTGGTCACTTCAGACTTTTCAAAAATCACTTGATCCTTGTAGGCATGCAACTCAATCTTGTCTTTTGCTAAATCAGTTGCAATTTGAGCATCTCTTTGGATACCGTAGGGTTCGTAGTCTTGATTGGTGAAAACAGCATGAATTTGATATTGCTTTTTCAGGGCTTCAAAAGCTTCACTTGGTTGGCCATAATGCACCCAAAGGGATTTGCCTTTTTCAGTTAAAATAGCTTGTAATTCGGTGATGGTTTGATGGATAAAATCCACTCTTCGGTCTGCCTTGTCCTCTAATTTGTCCAAAATCATTTTGTCAAAAATAAAAATGGGCAACACTTTTAGTTCTAGTTTTTGAGCCAACTTAAGGGCATGGTATAATCCTGTATTGTCTTTTAACCTAAGATCTCTTCGGAACCAAAATAGTATAACGGATGGACGCATAGTAGCAGAATAACATTTAACAATACAAATAGTT
>JBILAW010000065.1:0-10369 GCA_044354025.1 Sediminibacterium sp. | reverse complement strand
CAAATTTAACGCCCTATTAACCGGTGGAGACCTTAGTTATTTTGTACCTCACTTAAAAAGAAGGATATTTGCCGACCCAAATTTAATTTATAAAGGACTATATGCGATTAGTGAAAAAAATACTTAGTTTAACCCCGTTCATTGGACTTTTCTGTTTTATAGCCCCATTACAGGCTCAGATCAATTCCCCATTTTCAAGATTTGGAGTAGGCAACGAAATCTACAACAGTCAAAATGCTGCGAACCAAGGTATGGGTGGATTAACTGCTGCCTATACACCTAATATGAATGGCGCTTTTGGACAAAGTATCAATTTTAACAATCCAGCTTCTTACGGCGGTATTTATATGACCACATTTGATATTGGATTGAACTTAACCAATAACATTCTTAAAAGAACGACCCCTGCAGGAAAAGAAAAATCAACTTATTTAATACCTAATTATATTGTAGTAGGTGTGCCCATTAGTAAAGCAAAAAAAATTGGATTTGCTTTTGGATTAAGACCACTGACTCAGATAAATTATTCTGTCAACGATTTTACATATTCACAAAGTCTCGGCGATTCCATCTATACCAACTATAAAGGCGAGGGTGGCATCAACCAAGTTTTTCTTGGATTGGGTAAAAGCTGGAAGTATCTAAGTATTGGTATGAACACTGGTTATAATTTAGGCAGAAAAAAAATAGATGTGGTTAAGGCCGTATTATTCGATATAGACTCTACTAGTTTTTATCAATCCTTATCAAGTACGAATACAAGTTTTGGTGGTGTATTTTTAAACCTAGGTATACAAGGCGAGTTCCCATTATCAAGTTCAACCAATTCAGTTACAAAAGATAAAACAGAGTATACCCTTAGCTATGGTGGAACTTATACCCTTGACCAAAAATTAAGTGGGAAGCAAGATATATTAAGATCCAATGGCACTTTTACTTCATCGCAAGAAACACCAGTGGATACTGCGTTATATGAAAAAAACATTAGCGGAACAGTAGCACTGCCAAGTACTATTACAGCAGGTATTGCCTTACATAAAAAAGTGACCACGGTAAGGGGTAGCTATGATCAATGGGTGGTTGGACTTGAATTGAATCAGTCTAATTGGAAGGATGGTTATAAATTTTATGGTGTACCAGATCAAGTGCGCAATGCCACCATGTTTCGTGCTGGAGCACAATTGACTCCTAATCCATTTGAATTTGAAAGTTATTGGTCTACTGTCACCTATCGATTTGGGGTGTTCAGTGGTAAAGATTATATCAACATCAACAACAATGGATTAAATGTACAAGGACTAACAATGGGCTTAGGCTTGCCTATTAGAAAGTACCGTTCATATGATTACCAATTTACTTTATTGAACCTAGCTTTACAATTAGGTCAAAGAGGTGGCGGGGGCTCCAACTTTAAAGAAAATTTTGTTCAATTTACTGTGGGATATAGTTTGAGTGACGTTTGGTTTAATAAACGTAAATATGACTAATAGAAACTATTATACAATATTGAAAATAGCAGTTGCTTGTTTGAGTAGCTGCTTTTTTATGACATCATGCGAGAACGATATAGATACAGTAAAAGCACTAGGTGCAAGAGTTGACGGGATTGATGTAGGAAAGGATGTGGCTATCTATATAAGTAATGATGGAAAATTAGGCGCTAAATTAACTGCGCCATTGATGAATCGATATTTAGTGGATAGTAGCAAAATGATTGAGTTTCCGATTTCAATTCATGTAGATTTTTACAAGGATAGCAATCAAATAGAAAGTCAACTTTCTGCTAAATACGCAAAATATAAAGAGGCAGAAAATATTGTCTTTTTAAAAGAGGACGTCATTATTTTTAACACCCTTGGAGATACCTTATGGTGTAAGGAAATGTATTGGGATCAAAACACGGGCAAGTTTTATACTGAAAAGGATGTGGTGGTGAAGCAACATAACCCATTGGCCAAAATTTATGGAAAAGGACTGGAAGCCAACCAAAATTTGACAGACATTCGTATCTTTAAACCACAATCAAATAGTTATGCTATCCTTCAAGACAGCAGTAGCTTAAACCCTTAAATAAACCAGATGGACTATAGAAAAATGGGTAAAACAGGGCTGCAATTAAGCACATTAAGTTTCGGAAGTTGGGTCACATTTCACAAGCAAATAGATGACCGTGTGGCGGATGAATTAATGGGTATTGCTTATGATGCAGGTGTGAACTTTTTTGACAATGCAGAAGTGTATGCAGCTGGAGAAAGTGAGAAGATGATGGGCCGTGTTTTGAGTCAAAAAAAATGGGATAGAACTTCTATCGTGCTTTCTTCAAAAGCCTATTTTGGATGGAGAGGGAAAGCCAATAAGCCAAACCAAACAGGGTTAAGTAGAAAACATTTAACTGAAGCATGTCATGAAGCATTACAAAGACTACAAACAGATTACCTAGATTTATATTTTTGTCATCGTCCAGATAAAACAACCCCCATCGAAGAAGTGGTGCAAACCATGAATACTTTGATCCAACAAGGAAAAATATTGTATTGGGGTACCAGCGAATGGAGTGGCGTAGAGATCATGGAAGCACATAGAATTGCAGAAAAATATAAATTGATTGGGCCTTCCATGGAACAGCCTCAGTACAACATGTTTGAGCGCAATAAAATGGAAAATGATTTTGTAGAGATCTTCAAAAATGTGGGCATGGGCACGACCATTTGGAGTCCATTGGCTTCTGGATTGTTAACTGGAAAATACAATGATGGTATTCCAGAAGGATCAAGAATGCAAATTGAAGGTTTTGAGTGGTTAAGAGACAGAATGTTGATGCAAGATAAAATTGCGAAAGTAAAACAATTGGGTGCTTTAGCAAAGGCCTTGAAAGTGAGTACTGCTTCATTAAGCATTGCATGGTGTATCAAAAATCCAAATGTGTCTACTGCTATTTTAGGTGCTACCAATAAGACACAATTATTAGATAATTTAACCGCACTAGAAACTGCTACACTATTGACCCCCGAGATCATGGAGCAGATAGAAGGAATCATTGACACTAAACCTGTATTGCCAGAATGGTAAACAAGTATTTTTTGACTTAAAAACAAACTATGATTTTCGCCATCGTTGCATCTGTAATTTTAATTGGTTTTTTCTCTGGCTATGAGATTGGCTTTGTGAGTGCCAATCGCCTTAGTTTAGAACTAAAGAAAAAACAAGGCAGCAGGTCAGGTAAAATCATTGCTGGCTTTCTTGAAGCACCAACACAATTTATTGGTACTTGTTTAATAGGCCTTAATATTTCATTGGTTGTTTTTGGTATCTTATTTGAAGAACTATTGCATACCAATATTTGGAGCAGATTTGGATTGGGTGATGGCGCTATTTTAGTAGGCAACACATTGGTTTCTACCTTCGTTATTTTATTTATAGGAGAACTTGTTCCAAAAGCCATGTTTAAAGCAAGGGCAGCTTCCTTAATCAATACTTTTGCACCAATCGCACAATTTTTCCATATTTTATTTAAACCACTCACTGTGGTTTTAGTGAATACGGCGCAATGGGTTTTAAGTAATCTATTGCAAGTTAAAATGGTTTATAAAAAAGAAGCCTTCACTAAAGTAGATTTAGCGCATTTTGTGCAACAAACCAATCCACATCAGGAACAACAAGAATTGAATACAGACTTATTTGAAAATGCATTGAGCTTGCCTGATATTAAAGTGCGCAAATGTTTGGTGCCGAGAACAGAAATTATTGGTGTTGATATCCTTACGCCAATATCCGAATTGAAAGCGCTTTTCATTGAAACAAAATTGAGCAAACTCATTGTCTACAATGATACCCTAGACAATATTGTTGGGTATGTGCACCAGTTGGATTTATTTAAAAAGCCTACGGAAATTAAAGCGATACTACACCCTGTTTTATTGGTAACTGAAAGCATGAATGCAGCAGACTTAATTAATTTATTCTCTAAAAAAAGAAAAAGTATTGCTTGGGTGGTGGATGAATTTGGTGGCACTGCAGGGATTGTTACCATGGAGGATGTGTTAGAGGAAATTTTTGGTGAGATCAATGACGAATATGATGAACAAGAGTTTTTAGAAAAGAAACTTTCTGCCAATGAATATATATTTAGTGGTAGGTTGGAATTGGACTATTTATATGAAAAATATGGTATCGACTTTGCAGCCGATAGTGCAGAGACTTTGAGTGGTTACCTCATCCACAAACACGAAGCCATTCCTAAAGTAAGAGAAGTGATTCATTTAAGCCATTTTGATGCCGAAATCCTCTTAGTAAGCGATACCAGAATTGAGAAAGTAAAGTTGACCATACACTAATAGTATTTTTAGGTTTTAGGCCCTCATTTTGCCCTAGAAGCCTTAACTTTAGGCTTCATTCTTAATAATCCATGGCACTATTTGATCGTTTAAATTCAAAAGATGGTTCCGAGATGTCATTCATCGATCATCTCGAAGTATTAAGAGGCACCATCGTAAGATCTGCAGCTGCAATATTGGTCATGGCTTTAGTGATTTTCATAAAGCGTGACTGGGTCATGGACAACATCATTACAGGTCCGATTCAACCAGATTTTATTACCTATCGTTTATTTTGTGAATTCAGTCAATGGGCTGGATTAGGCAATGCATTGTGTATGCCTGCTGTAAAAGTAACCATGCAAAGCACCACATTTGGTGGACAGTTCTTGAGCAGTATTAGCATGGCGATTGTGGGTGGTATCATCACTGCTTTTCCGTTTATTTTTTATCAATTTTGGTCCTTTATCAAACCAGCATTAAAAGAGCGTGAATTAAGCAACACAAGATTCATGATTTTTTGGGTCTCCTTCTTTTTCTTCTTAGGCGCAGCCTTTGGATTTTTCATACTAGGTCCATTCACTTTTAATTTCTTAGCAAGCTTCCAATTAGGCACCAAGAATGTGATCACCACCATGCCTACTTTTGCAGATTATTTAGATAATTTAACCAACCTGATATTGGGCTGTGGCATTGCATTTGAATTGCCTGTATTGGCTTTTTTATTGACTAAAATTGGCATGGTTACCCCTAAGTTTTTAAGCGGAGCGCGTAAGTATGCAGCTGTTGTGATTTTAATTGTGGCTGCATTCATTACACCAAGTCCAGATTGGTATAGTCAGTTATTGGTCTTTATCCCTTTATATTCCTTATTTGAATTAAGTATTGTCGTGTCTAGATGGGCTTATAAAAGTGTGAAGAAGGCAGAAGAAGAGTGGGAGTAATAATTAAATATTGATAAGTTAGCAACAATTTAAAATCGATTCATATGGCTTATGTTTTTGATCCATCTAAACCTATCGCATTGGGTGCAGACCACGCTGGCGTAGCGTACAAAAAAGAAGTGATTGAGTGGCTCGAAAAAAAAGGATACCAAGTCAAGGATTTTGGCACCTATACGACTGATTCAGTGGACTACCCAGATTTTGCGCATCCTACTGCAGCAAGTGTTGAAACCGGGGAAGCTGCTTTTGGTATTTTATTTTGTGGCTCTGCAAATGGTGTAGCCATCACAGCCAATAAACATGCAGGTATTAGAGCTGGTTTATGCTGGTTGCCAGAAGTGGCACAGTTAACAAGATTGCACAATGATGCCAATGTCATTTGTATCCCTGCAAGATTTGTAGGTGTGGAATCTGCCATCGAAATGATTGATCTATTTATGACGACCGCATTTGAAGGCGGAAGACATCAAGGCAGAGTAGATAAGATCAGTTGCTAAGAACCTAATTTCACCAAAAAATAACTACATTTAAATTAACTATTTCATTAAAATTAATCAACATGCGTAAAATTTTCATTGTACTGCTAAGTTTGAGTATTGGATTTGTGAATGCACAAACCATAGATGCCAACACAGCAGCTAAAACCATCACAGCAGCAGGCTTAAAAAAACACCTTAGCATCATTGCTGGCGAGGAAATGCAAGGTAGAGAAACTGGAACAGAAGGAGAAAGAAAAGCGGCTAGCTATTTAGTGAGCCAATACAAGAAAATGGAACTAACACCAGGCAACGCTGGATCTTACAGAATGCCATTTAGTTTGTTTCAAGATAAATTAACTAGTGCAAGTTTAAAAGTCAATGGCACAAGCTATACTTTAGACAAAGACTTTTGGATGAGTGCAGCAGCAGCACCACAAAAATTATTTACAAGTAGTGATTTGTTTTTTGTAGGCGCAGAATTCAATGACAAGTCTACTTTAGATGTTAGAGGCAAATTATTAATCAGTACTGAAGGCAAGGAAAGAGCCATGAGCAAAACAATGGCAGCACAAAAATTAGGTGCGATTGGTATCATCAATATTGCAAAAACAAATCCAACCATGGCTAGCAACTTAAGTGGTCGATTGGCTTTTGCTGCCAACACCAATACTTTTGTAAGCATGACTGTTTCTAAAACTGTTGGCGCTGCATTATTGGGTGGAACAAAAGATTTCAGTGATCAAGAATGGGAAACCCTTCCAGTTGGCAAATATACTGCTGCCATTGAATGGACATCAGACAGAACAAGTGTGACGATACCAAGTGCGAATGTGATTGCCTATATTCCAAGTAAAGAAAAATCAGATGAGTATTTATTCATCACGAGTCATTATGACCATGAAGGTATTAAGAATGGCGTGATCTATTACGGCGCGGATGATGATGGATCAGGTACAACAGGTGTAGTTGCCATTGCAGAAGCATTTGCATATGCAAGAAAAAAAGGATTTAGCCCAAAAAGAAATATTGTATTCATGAATGTATCGGGAGAAGAAAAAGGATTGTTAGGTTCTAAATATTATGGAGACCATCCTATTTTCCCATTGGAAAAAACCACTGCCGATTTAAACATCGACATGATTGGTCGTATTGATCCAACTTACAAAGGAGATTCTATGAACTATGTGTATGTGATTGGAGAAGATAAGTTGAGTAGTGATTTACAACCTATCACAGATAAGGTGAATAAAAACTACAATATGGAATTGGATAGAAGATTCAACGATCCTAAAGATCCAAATCGTTTTTATTACAGAAGCGACCATTACAATTTTGCTGCAAAAGGCGTTCCTGTTATTTTCTATTTTAACGGAACACATGCAGACTACCATAAACCAACAGATAGAGTAGAAAAAATCAATTTTGATTTAATGGAAAAAAGAACAAGAATCATTTTTGAAACTGCTTGGGAAATGGCTACAAGAGAAGAAATGTTAAAGCGCGACATGCCTCTAAACATGCCAGCGAACCGATAGTTCAACAAAGACCTTTTACAAAAAAGCCCCTTCATTTTGAAGGGGCTTTTTTATTTCTTACGTATTTTTTTATAAAATGTTAGCGTTTGAAAGAAATACTAATCCGAGCGAGTGTTCGAGCTTGCGAGCGTGAGAGAGGATTAGGTATTTTTTCAAATGCTAAACATTACTGACCTAGTATGTAAGCAAATATCAATGGAACGACAATCGTGGCATCACTCTCTACAATAAACTTAGGCGTATGAATATCTAATTTACCCCAGGTAATTTTTTCGTTTGGAACCGCACCAGAGTATGATCCGTAAGAAGTCGTACTATCGCTAATTTGACAGAAGTAACTCCAGAAAGGCACATCATGCCATTCAAGATCTTGGTACATCATTGGCACTACGCAAATAGGAAAATCACCAGCGATTCCTCCACCCACTTGGAAGAAACCTACGCCTTTACCACCACTATTGGCACGGTACCATTCTGTTAATTGCACCATGTATTCAATACCGTTTTTAACCGTACTTGCTTTTAATTCATTTTTGATCACATAGCTAGCAAAGATATTTCCAGTCGTGCTATCCTCCCATCCTGGAACAACAATTGGAATATTCTTTTTTGCCGCAGCGACCACCCAGCTATCCTTAGGATCAATTTCATAATATTGCTCTAACTCACCGGTCAAAATAACTTGATACATAAACTCATGTGGGAAATAACGCTCCCCTTTTGCTTCCGCTTCTTTCCAGAACTTAACGATATGCTTTTGCAATCTTCTAAATGCTTCCTCTTCTGGAATACAAGTATCCGTCACACGGTTGTAATGGTTTTCTAATAAATCCCACTCATCCTGTGGTGTTAAATCTCTATAGTTCGGCACACGCTTATAGTGACTATGTGCTACCAGGTTCATCACGTCTTCTTCTAGATTGGCACCAGTACAGCTGATGATTGCAATCTTATCTTGTCGGATCATCTCCGCCAAGCTAATGCCCAACTCTGCCGTACTCATGGCTCCTGCTAAACTCACTAACATCTTACCACCTTCTAATAAATGGGTTTCATACCCTTTAGCAGCATCTACTAAGGCAGCAGCGTTAAAATGTCGATAATTATGCTCTATAAACTGTGAAATTGGTCCTTTACTCATGTCAATTGATTTGATGCAAAAGTAATTTATTTACGCAGATTTGCCCAATTCATGTAAAAGGTTCCTAAGGCAAAATTTTGTACCTTGAGGTTCAAATTGAACGCCATGAATACTCGAAAATACGGACCTTGGCTTGTGGCCTTACTGATTATTGCCCCATTCATTTATGGTGCCTTGATTTTTCCTCAATTACCGAGTAAAATTCCCACCCATTTTAATATTGAGGGGAAGGCAGATGCCTGGGGTGGGCCTTCCAGTATTTTTATTGGTCCTGGCATTATGGGGGCGGTGAGCATTTTTGTTTATGTGTTAATGTCGAATCTAAAAAAATTCGATCCTAAAAAATACGATGAAGCCAATGATGCCCTTTATAGCAATTTTGCCGTTTTGACGGTTGCTTTTTTAAGTATTTTAAGTTTAATCATTATTTATTCATCCACCCATGCCGATCAGATCAATGTTGGCAAATTGCTTTTACCATTGATTGGATTTTCTTTTGCAGGACTTGGATGGTATATGCCCAAGTTTAAGCAAAATTATTTTGTAGGATTTAAATTGCCGTGGACATTAGAAAATGTAGACAACTGGAATGAGACACATAAAGTGGCAAGCAAATATTGGATCTATGGTGGGTTGTTTCAAGCAGTTATTACCTTAGTATTACCAATGAAATTCGGCTTTATTGGATTTATGTTGGCAACAGCTGTGATGGTGATCATTCCATCTGTCTTTTCATATCGTATGTTTAAAAACGGAAATCAAATAAAAAATATTTAATACAATTAACATGAGCAATAAAAATAATTTAGGGACCAAATTCATTCATGCAGGTGCGCATCCGGATCCTAGTACGGGCGCTATTATGACGCCTATCTACCAAACTTCTACTTACGTACAATCCGCTCCTGGCGTACATCAGGGCTATGAATATGCAAGAAGTCAAAATCCAACAAGGTTCGCTTTGGAAGAAGCATTTGCGGTGATTGAAAATGCAAAATTTGGATTGGCTTTTGCAAGTGGTGTAGCAGCAACAGACGCAGTGATGCGTTTATTAGTTCCGGGGGACGAAGTGGTTGCGGCGCATGATATGTATGGCGGGTCCTTTAGGTTGTTTTCAAAAGTGCATGAGAAGATGGGCATCAAATTTATTTATGTAGATACTTCTGATGTAAATAATGTCGCAGCAGCGATGACAGATAAGACAAAATTAATTTGGGTAGAAACACCTACCAATCCTTTGATGAATATTACAGATATCGAAGCGGTATCGGCCATCGGCAAAAAACACAACTGCATTGTTTGTGTAGACAATACATTTGCCTCTCCTTATTTACAAAACCCTTTGGATCAAGGTGCAACCATTGTGATGCACTCGGCTACTAAATATTTAGGAGGTCATAGCGATGTCATTCAAGGTTGTTTGATGCTGAATGATCAAACACTAAGAGACCAATTGTATTTTATTCAAAAAAGTACGGGCGCAGTGCCAGGACCACAGGATTGCTTTTTAGTATTAAGGGGCATCAAAACATTGCATGTAAGAATGCAAAGACATTGTGAGAATGGCGAACAAGTAGCCGCCTATTTACGTCAACACCCTAAAGTGGCAAAAGTATACTGGTGTGGCTTTACAGACCATCATAACCACGATATTGCTAAAAAACAAATGCGTGGATTTGGCGGTATGATGAGCTTTGTTTTAAAAGACGACAGTGTTGCAGCAGCAACAAAAGTATTGTCGAGCACCAAAATATTTTCATTGGCCGAAAGTTTAGGCGGTGTTGAGTCTTTGATCAACCACCCTGCAAGTATGACCCATGCATCTATTCCTCGTGAGCAAAGAATTGCCAATGGATTAGCAGACGGCTTAATTCGCTTAAGTGTAGGGATTGAAGATGCCGAAGATATCATTGCAGATTTAGCACAGGCCATTGGATAATGAACCCTGCAATCAAAC
>JBILAW010000159.1:0-2970 GCA_044354025.1 Sediminibacterium sp. | reverse complement strand
TATGTAAAGGCCTTGCACCAAATTGAACATCATACCCTTTATCAGCAATAAACTCTTTTGCAGCACTTGATAAAACTAAGTTCAAACCTAGGTTCACTAAGCGCGCTAGTACGTGCTTCATGATGATATCAATGATCAAATAAATATTGTCTTTGGTCAATGAATTAAATACCACCACATCATCAATTCTATTTAAGAATTCTGGAGAGAAAGTACGTTTTAATGCTTTCTCAATCACAGATCGGTTATTCTCATCTGTCTGCTCCATTCTTGTGGCTGTTGCAAAACCTACACCATCTCCAAAATCTTTTAATTGACGTGCGCCAATATTAGAGGTCATGATGATTAAAGTATTCTTAAAATCCACTTTACGACCCAATCCATCCGTCAATATACCATCGTCTAATACTTGTAATAAAATATTATAAATATCTGGATGTGCTTTTTCTATTTCATCCAATAAGATGACACAGTATGGTTTACGACGTACTTTTTCTGTCAATTGTCCACCCTCTTCATAACCCACGTATCCTGGAGGCGCACCAATTAAACGAGAGACTGCAAATTTTTCCATGTACTCACTCATATCAATACGAATCAAAGATTCTTCTGAGTCAAACATATTTCTTGCTAAAGCACGCGCTAATTCTGTTTTACCTACACCAGTTGGACCTAAGAAAATAAATGTACCGATTGGTTTTTTAGGATCTTTTAACCCAACTCTATTTCTTTGTATGGCCTTTACCACTTTTCCAATGGCCTCTTCTTGTCCAATCACTTGATCTCGCATGTCCTCGGACATCTTGCGTAATTTAGTAGTCTCCGCTTCCACCATTCGCTTCACAGGGATGCCAGTCATCATACTAATCACTTCTGCAATATGTTCTTCGTTGATTGGGAATCTTTTATTCTTACTATCTTCTTCCCAATTTAATTTTGCTTTATCTAAGGCTTCACCTAATTTTTTCTCCGTGTCTCTTAAGTTGGCAGCTTCCTCGAAGCGTTGACTTTTCACCACCCTATTCTTCTCGTTCTTGACTTCTTCGATTTGTTTTTCTAAATCCACAATATCTTCTGGAACAGAAATATTTTTCAAATGCACTCTTGCACCTACTTCATCCAATACATCAATTGCTTTATCTGGAAGTAAACGATCTGTCATATAACGATCACTTAATTTCACACAAGCCTCAATTGCTTCTTGATCATAGATGACACTATGGTAGTCTTCGTATTTAGATTTGATATTATTCAAAATAGTAATCGTATCTGCAACACTTGGTGCCTCGATGATTACTTTTTGGAAACGACGATCCAATGCACCATCTTTTTCGATATGCATTCTATACTCATCTAATGTAGATGCACCAATACATTGCAACTCACCTCTAGCCAATGCAGGCTTAAAGATATTAGAAGCGTCTAATGAACCGCTTGCGCCACCAGCACCTACAATGGTATGAATCTCGTCAATAAATAAAATAACGTCTCTGTTTTTTTCCAATTCATTCATGATCGCTTTCATACGCTCTTCAAATTGACCACGGTATTTAGTACCGGCCACCAAAGCAGCTAAATCTAAAGAGATCACTCTTTTATCAAATAAAACACGACTTACTTTTCGTTGTACAATTCTTAATGCAAGTCCTTCTACAATCGCTGTCTTACCCACACCAGGTTCACCAATTAAAATTGGATTGTTCTTTTTTCGACGACTTAAAATTTGACTCACTCTTTCAATCTCTGCATCTCTTCCAACAATTGGATCAAGCGCATCCTGCTCTGCCAATTTAGTGATGTCTCTACCAAAATTATCGAGTACAGGCGTTTTGGATTTACTTGTAGAAGTAGGTTTAGATTTGGTGCCTCCACCAAAACCACCCTTGCCTTTTTCGTCATCAAAATCATCATCCCCATCTTCTTGGTATTCTGAACTTGGAGTTGAAGGCGCAGATGGTGAAGATCCTACCATCCCTAATTCATTGCGGAATAAATCATAATCCACATCAAATTGATTTAAAATTTGCGTAGCTATATTTTCCTTATTCTTTAAAATACTTAATAATAGATGCTCGGTTTCTACCATTGGACTTTTCAAAGCTTTTGCTTCTAGAACAGTCACACGAATGACTTTTTCAGCTTGCTTTGTCAATGGAAGACTATTGATATTGGCAATATTTTTACCAGACTTATCCTTCACGGCTAGTTCAATTTCTTTTCTTAACTCTCCCAAATTGACATTCAGTTGCCTTAAGACTTTGATAGCAGTATTTTCTTGGTCACGAATCAACCCTAACATAAGGTGTTCCGCACCAATAAAATCATTACCTAATCTTAATGCTTCTTCTCTGCTATAAGAGATGATTTCCTTAACTTGTGTTGAAAAATTGTTATCCATATATTTTATTCGAGCTGTTATTAGATAAACGAATAATTTTACCCTAAAGTATGTGATTATGCACTATAAAATTGATACAAAAGAGAAATTCGCCGTTTTAAGCCTGCTCGACCCTAGTCTTAGTTCAAATCTCGTGCCAGAATTGAATGATTTGATCAAAAATTTAGGCTTAACTAGCCCAAAAAACCTGGTTTTGAACCTAGCGGCTGTAAAAGATTGGGATTTAAGCATTATGGCGCTTTTAGCCAAGCATCAAGAAGTATTTTATGACAATAATACCAGTTTTGTCCTTTGTTGCTTATCAGATGACTTACAAAACGCCCTGGATATGACTGAATTTGGCGAAATGATGAACTTAACGCCTACCGAATCAGAAGCCTGGGATATCGTTCAAATGGAAGAAATTGAGCGTGAACTACTAGATAGTGACGATATGGAGTTTTCTACCCAAGAATAGTGTAAGATTTGTTAAATTCGCGCTCCTATGATTACGCCTCAAACCATTCAACAAATTACCAGCCGAATTGACATCATTGATGTGGTGGGTGAATTTGTGAAATTAAAGAAAAGAG
>JBILAW010000064.1:0-10440 GCA_044354025.1 Sediminibacterium sp. | reverse complement strand
CTTCCTCTATTTCAAATAAGGTTTGGCCTGGAACAAATCCATCAGCTACTGCCTTATCCCAAGATTTTGAATTTTTTCTTTGACCAACAATCACATTCACCCCATTTTCTTTTTGGTTCATTGCTTGACCTGGCCCTTGTACACCATATCCAATCACAGCCACTACTTCGTTCTTTAATACTTCTTGTGCTTTTGCTAATGGAAACTCTTCACGTGTGACCACGTTTTCTTCAGTTCCTCCGAAATTTAATTTTGCCATGATTTGTTTAATTTATGAATTGAAATATTTATTTGAATTTTGATTTGATTTTTGAATACCTATTTAATGATGTATTTATATTGATTGAATTATAAAATTAATGATTTTGCTTTTTTAAAAAATTACATAGTGAACACTGTTGCGTTTTTTCCTAAGTATTCGTTTTCTACCAATTCTATTCCTGGTTCGCTTTTTTCAAAGTCTTTTAATTTTTCATGGAAGCCAGCGCTTTCTTTAATAATAGCCACTCTAGCACTTCTTACAAATTCTACCAAACCAAATGGCACCAACGCTTCCATTAATTTATTGGTTTCTTCTCTATGCCCCGTGGTTTCAAAAACAATAAAGTCTTTTCTGATGGCCACCGCTCTTGCGCCAAACTCTCTCAACAATCTTTCTACTTTTACTTTCTCTGTGATCTCATCCGACAATACTTTATATAATGCCAACTCCTGCCATACAATTTCATCGTTGGTATTATAATAGGCTTTTAAAACTTCTACCTGCTTTTCAATTTGTCGTACAATTTTAAGCACCACCTCTCTGGATTCAACCACCACAATAGTAAAGCGATGGATACCTGGCACTTCGGATGGAGAAGTATTTAAACTCTCCACGTTGATTTTTCTTCTCGAAAAAATAATGGCAATACGATTTAACAAACCAACTTGGTTTTCGGTGTACACCGTGATCGTAAATTCTTGTTTTTCGTTTTCCATAATTTTATTTTAAACGGATTTCTGATACACTACACCCCTGTGGTACCATTGGGAATACATTATTCTCCTTGCCCACCATTACTTCCAATACATATGACCCTGGATGTGCTAACATCTTTGTGACTGCGTCTACTAAGTCTTCGCGCTTGCTTACTTTTGCTGCAGCGATCTTATAAGAATTAGCGAGCATCACATAATCAGGGCTTTCTATATCCACAAAACTGTATCGCTTGTCCATGAACAATTGCTGCCACTGACGCACCATGCCTAAAAATTGATTGTTTAAAATCATTACTTTGACATTGATACCTGTTTGCATGATGGTACCAAACTCTTGTAAAGTCATTTGTATACCACCATCTCCAATCACAGCAATCACTGTTCTTTCTGGTGCACCAAACTTAGCACCAATGGCTGCTGGTAATCCAAAACCCATGGTACCCAATCCACCCGATGTCACATTGCTTCTTGTTTGATTAAATTTTGCATATCTACAAGTCACCATCTGATGTTGTCCTACATCGGTCACCATGACGGCGTCGCCTTTGGTAATTTCATTCACCGCATGGATCACTTCGGCCATCGTCATTTCTTCACTAGTAGGATACATCTCGTCTTTGATGCATTGCTCATATTCTTCTTTTGCATATCCTGCAAAAACATTTAACCACTCGCTTCTATCTTTTTGTTCGATGCCCGTCGTTAATAAGGGTAGGGTTTCTTTACAGTCGCCCCATACACCCACATGGGCCAATAAATTTTTATCAATCTCGGATGGATCAATATCTAGATGAATAATTTTTGCTTGCTTAGCATACTTGTCTAACCTTCCTGTCACACGATCGTCAAAACGCATCCCTACCGCAATCAATACATCACATTCATTGGTTAATACATTAGGACCATAGTTGCCGTGCATCCCAAGCATACCAACGTTTTGCGGATGATCTGTTGGGAGTGCACTCAATCCTAAAATCGTCCATGCCGCTGGCATACCTGATTTCTCTATAAATTGTTTGAACTCATTTTCTGCTTTTCCTAAAATCACACCCTGTCCAAAAATGACCAATGGTTTTTTTGCTTCATTAATAAGTTGCACTGCTTCTTCAATATATTCTTTTCGGATGATGGGTTTTGGTCGGTAAGATCTTACATGATTGCACACAGTATACCCTTGATAATCGAAGGATTGAAATTGTGCATTCTTTGTGATATCAATTAATACGGGTCCTGGTCTTCCACTTTTTGCTAAATAAAAAGCTTTGGCCAATATATGTGGGATCTCTGTTGCATCCGTGATTTGATAATTCCATTTTGTTACAGGCATCGTGATATTAATGATATCTGTTTCCTGAAAAGCATCGGTTCCTAATAAATGCGCAAAGACTTGTCCAGTGATACAAACCAATGGTGTGCTGTCAATCATCGCATCTGCTAGTCCAGTGACTAAATTGGTTGCACCTGGTCCACTTGTTGCAAACACCACACCTACTTTACCGGATGTTCTTGCATAACCTTGTCCAGCGTGGATCCCACCTTGCTCATGTCTAACTAGCACATGCTTTAATTTTTCCGCATAATCATACAATGCATCATAGATAGGCATGATCGCTCCACCCGGATAACCAAAAATAGTATCTACCCCTTCTGCAATACATGCTTCTAGTACTGCTTGTGATCCTGTAAGTTGTTTTGTTTCCATAAGCCGAGTTTAAAGTTCATCCGTTACACATCCTTCACTTGCGTCCTTCACCGATCTTGCGTATTTAAACAATACCCCTTTTGTTGCTTTTAATGCAGGTTGTTGATAAGTCGCTCTTCTTTGTTCAATAATTGCTTCGTCTACTTTTAATGTCATGGTATGTTTTTGCACACTCAATTCAATGATGTCATTGTCTTGCACCAATGCAATCAATCCTCCTTTATATGCTTCTGGTGTGATATGTCCTACCACAAAGCCATGTGTGCCTCCACTGAATCTTCCGTCTGTGATAAGTGCCACTGATTTTCCTAAGCCCGCACCAATAATCGCCGAGGTTGGTTTTAACATCTCGGGCATACCTGGTGCACCAACAGGTCCTACATTTTTAATCACTACCACATCGCCTTCTTTAATTTTTCCTGTATTAATGCCTTCAATCAAAGATTGCTCTCCGTCAAATACACGTGCTGGTCCTTCAAACAAGTCGCCTTCTTTTCCAGAAATTTTTGCGACACTTCCTCCGGTTGCTAAATTGCCATACATAATTTGTAAATGACCCGTTGCTTTGATTGGATTTTCTTTTGGAAGAATAATTTTCTGTTGATCAAAATCTAAATCTGGTGCTACAGCTAAATTTTCTGCAATGGTTTTGCCAGTGACAGTTAAACAATCTCCATGCAGCCATCCTTGCGCTAACATGTATTTCATAACCGCTGGTACACCGCCATATTGATGCAAGTCCTGCATTAAATATTTTCCAGATGGTTTAAAGTCTGCTAACACCGGCGTTTTATCACTGATCGTTTGAAAATCGTCTTGCGTAATACTTACATCTACACTTTTTGCCATTGCAATCATGTGCAATACCGCATTGGTGCTGCCTCCCAATACCATGATGAGTGCAATCGCATTCTCAAATGCTTTGCGCGTCATGATATCTTTTGGCTTAATATCTTTTTCTAATAATAAACGAATGGCTTTCCCTGCATCCTTACATTCTTGTTGCTTGGCTTCGCTCAATGCTGGGTTAGAAGATGAATAAGGTAAACTCATACCCAATGCCTCAATCGCCGCAGCCATGGTATTGGCGGTATACATGCCACCACATGCACCTGCGCCCGGACATGCATGCTTGATGATGCCTTGAAAATCTGCTTCATCTAATTGTCCTGCTAATTTTTGTCCTAAGGCTTCAAATGCAGAAACAATATTTAAGTCCTGTCCTTTATAATGTCCTGGTGCAATAGTGCCACCATAAATCATAATCGATGGGCGATTCAATCTCCCCATCGCAATAATTGATCCTGGCATATTTTTATCACAGCCTGGCACTGCAATCAATCCATCATAATATTGTGCGCCACAAACTGTTTCAATACTATCTGCAATCACATCTCTACTCACTAGCGAAAAACGCATACCAGGTGTGCCATTGCTCATCCCATCACTCACACCAATGGTGTGAAATGTCAATCCCACTAAATTATTTTCCCAAATACTTTTTTTAATATCTGCAGCCAAATCGTTTAGATGCATATTACAAGTATTGCCATCATAGCCCATACTTACAATACCCACTTGTGCTTTATGTAAATCTTCATCCGTTAATCCAATACCATAAAACATCGCTTGTGCAGCGGGTTGCGTTGGATCTAAAGTGATGGTCTTTGAATATTTATTGAGTTCCATAAAATTAAATAATGGTTGATTTATGCAAGCGTTCGTGAATAGGATGCTTTTCGCCCTTTGCATGTCGTTCAATAAATTCTGACACCATATCGCCAATGGCTGTCGTGGTATAACTATTACTTGTGTCAATATCTTTTGTCACAAATCCATTATTCAAACACCAGTCCACTGCAGTGCGCACACTAGCAGCTTCTTCGGTTAATCCAAAATGATCTAATAACATAGCAGTTGATAAAATAGAGCCCATTGGATTGGCAATGTCTTTGCCTTTTGCTTGCGGATAAGAACCATGGATTGGTTCAAACAAAGCAGCACTCGTACCTACAGATGCAGATGGTAACAAGCCCAATGAACCAGCCAACACCGATGCTTCGTCGCTTAAAATATCACCAAATAAATTTTCAGTTAACACTACATCAAACTGCGCAGGGTTTAAAATAATTTGCATGGCTGCATTGTCTACAAATAAATAATCTACTTGTACATCGCTGTATTCTTTTGCAATGGCTTGCACCACTTTACGCCATAGTCTAGATGTTTCTAATACATTGGCTTTATCAATCAATGTTAAATGTTGTTTTCTTTTTTGTGCATACTGAAATGCCAAATGTGCTACACGCTCTATCTCCATCACACTATAAGAACAATCGTCTTTGGCCACTGTGCCATCCTCACTGAGTGATTTTGCACCAAAATAAATTCCACCAGTTAATTCTCTGAAAATAACAAAGTCTACCTCTTCTAAATACTTGGCCTTTAATGGAGACAAGTGCTGTAAAGAAGGATTGGTCTTTACCGGGCGGATATTTGCAAACAATTGTAACTCCTTGCGCAATTTTAACAAGCCTTGCTCTGGTCTTACTTTGGCTGTTGGGTCATTGTCATATTTTGGATCACCAATGGCGCCAAATAAAATGGCATCGCTGTTTTTACACATAGCAATGGTTTCGTCTGGCAAAGGATTACCCGTTTCGTCGATGGCCACAGCGCCCATTAAGCCATACTCATAACTAAACTGATGACCATATTGTTTTGCAATCATGTTCAACACTTTAATTGATTGATTAGTAACTTCTGGACCAATCCCGTCTCCTAATATCACCGCAATTTTCTTTTCCATACTATTGAATCTTTATAGTTTTTATTTTTTTGCTTCGAATGCCGCTATCTCTTCCCTCATGCTTAATAGATAATCAATATCATCATAGCCATTCAACAAACAAGTTTTTTTATAGGCATTGATTTCAAATGTTTCAAAAGCCCCTGTTGCCTCAATGGTAATGGTTTGTGCTGCCAAATCAACAGACAAACTATCATTAGGACCCTGTGCAAAAATTTCTTGTAAAAATGCATCGCTTACCGTCACTGGCAATACACCATTGTTTAAGGCATTGTTTTTAAAAATATCTGCAAAAAAGCTAGACACCACCACTTTAAAACCATAATCTAAAATAGACCATGCCGCATGCTCTCTTGATGAACCACATCCAAAATTCTTTGCTGCGACTAATATAGCGCCACTATATTGTGCTTGATTCAAAACAAAATCTGCTTTTGGTTTAGTCTCATCATCATTTTCATATCTCCAGTCTCTAAATAAATTTTTACCAAAGCCATCTTTCGTAGTGGCTTTTAAAAAACGCGCAGGAATAATCTGATCCGTATCGACATTCTCGATACGTAGTGGAATAAATTTGCTTGTAATGGTTTGTAATGATTGCATATGTCAGTTATTCTATAGTTAGTCTTTCACTTTTAATTTAATAAGGTTCTAATGTCTGTGATCTTACCTGTTAACAATGCCGCTGCTGCTGTAAGCGGGCTCACTAGCATCGTTCTTGCGCCCGCACCCTGACGTCCTTCAAAATTTCTATTACTGGTACTCACGCAATATTCACCTGCTGGTATTTTATCTTCGTTCATACCCAAACATGCACTACAGCCTGCTTGTCTAATTTCAATACCTGCTGCTTCAAATATTTTATCCAATCCTTCCTGCTTGATTTGCTTGGCAACTTCCTGCGAGCCTGGCACAATCAATGTTTTCACTGCCGGATCTTTTTGTTTGCCTTTAATAATATTTGCCACCAATCTAAAATCTTCGATCCTTGAATTGGTACAAGATCCAATGAATACATTTTGTACTGGCATGCCTAATAAACTTTGTCCTGCTGTTAAGCCCATATACTTTAATGCCTTCTCGTAATTTTGTTTTTCTGTGGTGTCTGTAAAACTTTCCATTGTAGGCAAGCAGCCTGTTACAGATAATCCCATACCTGGATTGGTGCCATAAGTAATCATTGGTTCAATGTCTGCTGCATCAATATGAATCTCCATATCAAAATGTGCATCTGCATCACTGTACAATGTTTTCCATTCCGCTAATTGCTTATCCCAGTCTGCACCCTTTGGTGCAAACATCCTGCCTTGGATATAATCAAAAGTGGTCTGGTCTGGCGCAATCATACCTCCACGCGCACCCATCTCGATACTCATATTACAAATAGTCATTCTTGCTTCCATGCTCAATGCACGAATGGCGGATCCTGCATATTCTACAAAATATCCTGTTGCACCACTTGCAGATATTTTTGCAATGATGTATAAGATAATATCTTTTGATACCACGCCTTGATTCAACACGCCTTCGATATTGATGCGCATTGATTTTGGTTTGGTTTGCATAATACATTGTGAAGCAAAAACCATTTCTACTTCGCTTGTGCCAATACCAAATGCCACCGATCCAAACGCACCATGTGTAGACGTATGACTGTCTCCACATACAATGGTCATGCCTGGTTGCGTGATCCCTAATTCTGGTCCTATCACATGCACAATCCCTTGGTTCGGATGTCCTAGTCCATACAATGTCACGCCATGCTTTGCACAATTGTCAATCAATGTGTCTACCTGAAAACGAGATAGCTGATCGGCAATAGGTAAATGCTGATCCATGGTGGGCACATTATGATCTGCTGTTGCCACAATTTGTGCTGGACGAAATATAGTTGAGCCTCTTTTTTCAATACCAGTAAATGCTTGCGGACTCGTCACTTCATGAATAAAATGTTTATCGATATACAATACCGATGGACCATCTTGAATTTGCTTGACCACATGCTTGTCCCAAATTTTTCCGAATAATGTATTCCCCATTGTTGAATATTTTATTTTCATTGTCTCCCTATTGAGACACTAAAGTTGAATTGTAGGCTTTTGCCATTGCTTGTAAATCTGATTCCACCACTTCCTTCTTTTTATCTGCCACTTCTACAAATAGTGCATACAATGCATCGATATCATTTCTGTTGTATTCAAATCCTAATTTGTGTAAACGGTGCGCTAGCGCTGATCTTCCGCTTCTTGCTGTTAAAACAATTTTAGTATCTTCTGCACCTACTTCTGCAGGATTCATGATCTCATAAGTTTGTGCTTCTTTCAAAAATCCATCCTGATGAATACCCGATGAATGTGAAAACGCATTGGATCCTACAATCGCTTTATTAGGTTGCACTGCCATGCGCATCACATCCGAGACCTCACGACTAATTGGATTTAATAATTTTGGATTGATACTTGTATAAAAACCTAAGTCTTTGTGTTGATTTAAAATCATCACTACTTCCTCCAATGCGGTATTACCCGCGCGCTCTCCCAATCCATTAATCGTACATTCAATTTGTCTTGCACCACCTAGCACACCTGCAATGGAATTGGCGGTGGCTAATCCTAAATCGTTATGGCAATGACAAGACAAAACTGCTTTATCAATATTGTGCACATTGTTCCACAAATAAGCCATCTTCTCTTGGTACTGATGAGGCAAACAATAACCAGTGGTGTCTGGTATATTTAAAGTGGTTGCACCTGCTTTCACAACTGCTTCGATCACTTGTGCTAAATACACATTGTCTGTTCTTCCTGCATCTTCTGCATAAAATTCTACATCGTCTGTAAAATTTCTTGCCATCTTCACGGCTTGCACTGCGCGTTCGATGATCGCTTCTCTTGTGCTATTGAATTTATATTTTATGTGTAAGTCTGAAGTGCCGATACCTGTGTGGATTCTAAAACGTGCCGCTGGCTTCAATGCTTCTGCCGCCACTTCGATATCATTTTGCACCGCTCTTGTCAATCCGCAAACCACCGTATTTTTTAAGGTCTTTGCAATTTGGTGCACCGAGTCAAAATCCCCTGGGCTTGACACAGGAAAGCCAGCCTCTATAATGTCCACCCCCAGCTCTTCTAACCTTACGGCTAGCGCTAGTTTCTCCTTGGTGTTCAATTTACAACCTGGTACCTGTTCCCCGTCTCTTAGGGTGGTGTCAAATATGTAGACTTTTTCGCTCATCTTATTGATTTTGAATAGATTATAGATACAAAACGGGCTAATTGCCCGCTTACTGTTCAAATTTATCGATTCAGGCCGGGTGTTTTAGATCATTTTTATGCCTATTTTACACTGTGTAAAGGGTCCAATTTTTGGATAATACATTGATTTTCAATAATTTGAATCAAATTCAGTTACGATGCCCAACCTGAGTACGGATGCGCTATTTATTTTGTTAAAATCCCTGGAAAGGGCCGAAAAACGCAATTTCAAATTGTACGTTACCCGTAATTCTGCGACGACTGACTTAAAGATCATCCAGCTTTTTGATGCCCTAGACAAAATGAAGGACTATGACGAGGAGGAGCTTTTAAGAAAAAACGAGTCCATTCAAAAGCAGCAGCTGTCTAATTTAAAAGCACATTTATACGATCAAATTTTATCGAGCCTTAGGGTATTGAAACAACACGAGAATATCGACCTACAGATTCACGAACAATTGGACCATGCTAAAATTTTATACAACAAAGGACTTTACCTACAGAGTTTACGCTTGTTGGAGAAAATAAAAATATTGACCAAACAAAATAACCAAGTCACTTATTTATTGCAAGTATTGTTTTTAGAAAAAAAGATTGAGTCCCTGCATATCACCCGCAGCATGCAGGATCGTGCTAAACAATTGAGCGAAGAAATAGATGACGTGAACCTGCGTTTAGAATTAATTGCAAAAGCATCCAATCTGTCTTTACAATTATATGGTTGGTATATTCAACATGGTCATGCACGCAATGACGAGGATCGCGCAATGCTAGATAGCATGATACAAGATCCAGTATTAGAAGCCATCAAATCTTCGACAGGATTTTATGAACAGCTGTATCGTTATCAATGCATGTGCTGGCATAGCTTTATCAACCAAGATTTTTTAATGCATTATCGATATAGCCAAAAATGGGTGGACTTATACGAGGCCAATGAGAACATGAAAGGTATTGAGACAGCGCAATACATAAAAGGATTGCATAATTTGATTAGTGCCTTTTTTGATTTACGTAACCTACAAAAATTCAAAGACACGATTGCGGTACTTGAACAATTAAGTCAAGAGCCTATTGTATTAAATAATAAAAACAACCAGATACAATGTTTTGTCTATATCTATATTGCTAAAATCAATCAACACTTTTTAGAAGGTAGTTTCAGCGAAGGTTTAAAGATGATCCCTATGATGGAGGCGCAATTACAAGAGATTGAGCCTTTCATTGATAGCCACCGTGTACTGGTGTTTTATTATAAAATTGCTTGTTTGTATTTTGGTGCAGGGGAGCCTGCAAAAGCCATTGATTATTTAAATAATATCATCAATTGGAAATTGAATCTTCGTGACGATTTGCAATGCTACGCGCGCTTATTGCATTTGATTGCGCATTTTGAATTGGGCAATATGGAAGTAGTAAATTATTTATCCAAATCGGTGTATCGCTTTATGGGTAAGATGGATAACCTTAGCACGGTGGAGGAAGTACTATTCAATTTCTTGAAACAATCTATTCAAAAATATGGTCGTGCAGGTGTGGCCGGTATCAATAAAGAAGAATTGAAATTGGCTTTTGAAAATTTATTGACCATCTTGGGTCCATTGGAGCATAATAAATTAGAGAGCCGCGCCTTTATGTATTTAGATATTATCTCTTGGTTACAAAGCCGTATTCAAAATAAGGATGTGCAAACCATT
>JBILAW010000157.1:0-3000 GCA_044354025.1 Sediminibacterium sp. | reverse complement strand
AATGGTAAGTTTACCATTTTAGGTATTCGTCAGATTGATGAAAAAAATAAGACGATTTATTTTACAGCAAGAGGGATTGAAAGTAGCGCTAGAATTGATTTATACTCCATTGGATTTGATGGTAAAAATCAAAAAAGGTTAACTGTTGGAGATTTTAATAACGCACAAGTGTATTTGGCGCCTGATGCAAAAAACTTTGTAACAGTGTATAGCAATATACAAACACCAACGACAATGGCTTTGATCAACGCGCAAAAGAAAACTGTAGAACTCTTAGGCACTTCAACACCTTCTAACTTTGATGCGACTAAGTTGGCTAAAACAGAATTGATTCGTATTAAGAGCGCTGATGGTTTATTTGAATTACCAGCCTTGGTGACTTGGCCTAAAAATATGGATCCAAATAAAAAGTATCCATTGTTGGTGAGTATTTATGGTGGACCAAATGCAGGTACAGTGATGGACAGCTGGTCTTCTAATCCAACTAAAGAAGCATGGGCACAAGAAGGTTTAATTCAGGTAGCATTTGATCATAGAGCGAGTGGGCATTTTGGAAAAGAAGGTGTTAACTATATGTACCGTGACTTGGGCCATTGGGAATTGGAAGACTATATGACGATGGCAAAATGGTTTATCGCCAATGGACAAGCGGATCCCACTAAAATTGCGATGATTGGATTTAGCTATGGTGGCTATATGAGTACTTATGCATTGACTTATGGTGCATCTGTATTCACACATGCCATGGCAGGCGGTAGTGTAACAGCATGGGAATTATATGATTCACATTATACAGAACGTTTTATGGATACGCCAGCAGAGAATCCAGAAGGATATAAGTCTAGCAATGTCATGACGCATCTTAAAAACTTTAAGGGTGTATTGCAGTTGGTACATGGCACAATGGATGACAATGTGCATATGCAAAATTCTATTCAATTATTAAGTGCATTGCAAGACCTAGGTAAACCAGTTGAATTCATGTTGTATCCTGGAGGCCGTCACGGTTGGGGTGGTGCAAAAGGCAAGCATTTTACGGATTTGAAAAATCAATTTATTTACAAACACTTATTGGAAAAGGCGATGCCTGCTTCAAAATAATTCAAGCAATGTCAAACCCAAACTTGGACAGACCTTTTCAAAATGTACCAGCTCAGGACAGAGAATTTGAGAATACCATTCGTCCTGCTGCCATGGATGCTTTTGCCGGTCAGCCACAGTTGATTGAAAATATTAGCATTTTTATTAAGGCTGCAAAGCTAAGGGGAGAGGCATTGGACCATATTTTATTTCATGGACCTCCGGGTTTAGGTAAAACGACATTGAGCAGGATCGTGGCCAATGAGATGGGCGTGCAGATTAAGGAAACCTCGGGTCCTGTCATTGAAAAGCCAAGTGATTTAGCCGGTTTATTGACCAGCTTAGAACCCAATGATGTCTTATTTATTGATGAGATCCATCGATTGAGTACTGTGGTAGAAGAGTATTTGTATGCAGCGATGGAAGATTACAAGATTGACATTTTAATTGATAGTGGGCCTAATGCAAGATCAGTGCAGATTAATTTAAATCCATTTACATTGGTCGGTGCCACCACTCGAAGTGGCTTACTAACAGCGCCATTGTTATCGCGTTTTGGCATTAAATCGAGATTGGAATATTATCCTGCACCTGTTTTACAAAAAATTATTGAAAGAAGTGCAGGCATCTTAGAAGTAAAAGTTGATTCAAGTGCAGCAGGCGAGATCGCAAGAAGGAGTAGGGGGACACCAAGAATTGCCAATGGCTTATTAAGAAGGGTAAGGGACTTTGCGCAAGTATTAAACGATGGCATTGTTGATTTAGGTATCACCCAGCATGCATTGAAAGCATTGAATGTAGATGAGCATGGGTTGGATGAAATGGACAATCGTATTCTACTTGCCATAATAGAAAAATTCAAAGGAGGTCCTGTTGGGATTAGCACTATTGCAACTGCAGTAGGCGAGGAATCGGGCACGATTGAAGAAGTTTATGAGCCATTCTTAATTCAAGAAGGGTTCTTGCAAAGAACACCTAGAGGCAGAGAAGTCACCTTTAAAGCTTACGAGCACCTTGGAAAGCATAAGGGACAAGGCTTTGGAGACAATCCAGAACTATTTAGATAGATAATAAGTATACAATAAAACTTATTGCACCACCAATCTAAATCCATTTCCATGGATATTGACAATTTCAATCGTACTATCTTCTTTTAAATATTTTCTCAATTTAGCGATATACACATCCATGCTTCTTCCATTGAAATAAGTATCACTACCCCATATTTTTTTCAATGCCTTTTCTCTGGTCAATAAATCATTCTTATATTCTGCAAGCATTTTCAATAACTCATTTTCTTTAGGCGAAAGCACTTGTGTATTTTCTTTAATTTTTAATTCTCTCAATTTTGGGTTGAAATGGTAAGCGCCTAATTCAAATTCAATATTGTCTGTAACCTTATGGTCTTCCTCGTTGCGTTTGATGATGGCTTTAATTTTATGCATCAACACATCACTATCAAATGGCTTAGTGATATAATCATCTGCACCAAGTCGGTAGCCTTGAAGGATATCTTCTTTTAAAGTTTTTGCACTTAAAAAGAACAAAGGCACATCTGGATCAATATCTCTAATTTCTTCGGCCAATGTAAATCCATCCACATTAGGCATCATGACGTCTAGTAAACAAAGGTCAAATTTTTCACGTTGAAAAGCGCCAAGCCCTAATCTGCCATCTCTTTCAAGTGTAACATCATAATCGTTTAATTCTAAAAAGTTTTTTAGAACTAAACCTAAGTTACTATCATCTTCACATAAAAGGATTTTATACTTCTTCTTGTCTTCCATAATTACTTGCTTTGTGTAAAGAAACAGATTTTATTTTTTAAACTATAAAATTGGATTCCAATCTTTTGTTAAAAATACAACTAATGGTTATTAGTTGAACAAAGGTCGCATATTCCGCAGTTCTGAGGCGATT
>JBILAW010000156.1:0-3001 GCA_044354025.1 Sediminibacterium sp. | reverse complement strand
GTAAAGCCTTTGCGACCTATTTTTGCGACCCTAATAACCTAGATGACCATGGAGCGTTCGACTAAGGGTTAGGTCACCTCCCTTTCACGGAGGTAATACGGGTTCGAATCCCGTACGCTCTACAAAGTGTTATTTTCTAAAATAATAATTGTTTTAGAAAATAATAAAAAACCGACCCAAATGGGTCGGTTTTTGTTTTTACAGGTTCTTAAGCTTGGCATCTAAAATTGCCCTAACATCTTCAGCAAATTCATCCAAACTGGTTCCTATGGTGGCTACAAAGCCTATCACAAAGTGATAGGCTTTTTTGTTTCGAGGCTGTGTCGAAAGCTCGCTTTCGTAAACAGACGAGGAGCAAAAAAGCCAAACAAACGCATCGCGTTTGTTTGAAAGGCTTTGGGTAAGGAGCCCTCTTGGGATGACGTTTGAGCAAAGCGAAAACGGCAGTCCCGAAGGATCAATGCCGAGGAAGACAATGCGCAGCATCGGCAATCCAAATGGGCTATTATTTTTGGCTATTAAAAATAAGTGTTCACTGCAAACTCAAATTGATCTATAAATATTTTCTTAAACGAGTTAATATTTGTTTGTTCATAGAATACAAGCATTGACTTTTTATATTCTATCGAATCAATTGTTCTAAAAGATATTGGGCAGTAATTATTATGCAATAAAATTGCATTACTTATAATTCTCGCAGTTCTTTTATTACCATCAGCGAATGGTTGAATATATGAAATCAATACTAGAGCCAATAAAGCTTTTTCAAAGATATTATCCCTAGCATTAATGATGGTACACATTTCTAATAACGCCTCTTTGATCTGAAATTCATTATCAAGTGGTTTATAATTTGTACCAGAAATACCAACTCTGTTATTTCTGATATTTCTAGAAATATCTAACTCCTTTATTAATAAACTATGAATATCTTCAATACTTGAAATTGTTAATGGACTAATATAATCAGGCTGGGTAATAATAAAATCTAAAGCTGCTTTATGGTTCAATAACATTACTGCCTCATCTTTAGTTTTACCTGAAGCTGTTTGTTTATCTTTTAATAGCATTTCTGTTTCTAACAAAGAATAAGTGTTCCCTTCTATTTGTGAAGATTTCCAACTTAAATCAATAGCTAGACGTTCTAATTCATTTTTATATTCAGCAGGACTTAGTCTGGAGGAATTAGCGACAAACTTAGATTGTAAAGCATTTAAATAATCAAATTCTTGAGGGTTAAATAAAGCAATATGCTGAAGCGTATTGCTAATTAAAAGTTGATTAAAACCAGTTTGAATTGTTCTTTCGTCAATCTCCTTTTCAAAGTATTGATCTATGTTAATTGGGCGTATAATATCATAGGCCTGACTTACTTGATACTTTCTACTTTTTAGTTCCCCTATTGCTTCAACTAAACCCTGCGCACTAATATCAACTAATTTCCTTCTAAGTGTAGGCATGCTTATATTAAGTGCTAATCCATTTAAAATTTCGTTAGAGGAGCACATAGGATTATCCTTAATAAATTGAATTATTTCAGCATCATTTATAGGTGTTTTCTTTGGCATATCATTTATTTATCAATCATAAATGTACGATTTATCAATCAAAAAATCATAAAAATGAGCATTAATGTTGAAATTATTGATTGATAAACCCAAAAATGCGTCAAAATATGCGTTTTTTGACTTAAATCTTAAAAATAGGTGTCAAACAAGATGAAAACTGAATTATAAGTAACTAATGAAGCATTTTAAACTTCCAACTGTCAAGGAATCCTTGATAGTTCAATTTATTAATAAACCTTGTCCTTTTAAACTATTCGGAAATTCCGAACAGTTCAATTTTGTATTAAAATTAGTTGCCCTTTTGGGCAACTTAAATTAATATAGCATATGGATTCAAATAAAATTAAAATATGAAAACGAAAAATAATACCATTTCCCTGAATCAATTTATTACGAATCATTATGGCGTAATTGGTACTAAAAAAAGAGATTCTTTTGAAAAGGGATATGAAAACTTTAAGCTTGGTGCCATGCTCCAAGAAGCTAGGCTGAGAAAGGGCTTGACTCAAGAAGCGCTTGCATTGAAATTAGGTACCACAAAGTCCTATATTTCAAAAATCGAGAACGATATTAAAGAAATACGTTTATCTAATTTACAGCGATTGGTAGAAATAGGACTTGATGCTAAACTTGAAGTGAATATTCAATTTTGAATTATTCATCATTTATTTACCACCATTACTCTCCAACCAACTATCCAAACTAGCCGCGACGTAAATCGAATTAGGACATCGAAGAAAACGATGATGGAAAAAAGAAACAAAAAGAAGTAGGAACACTGAATTAGAGAGAAAGAAGCTAAATTCATGAAATTGTATTAAACTAAATATTAATATATAACGACCCTATTTTAATCATTATATGATGTAAAATATTGAAAATAGCCTACTGACAGAAGTAATAGCCTAAAACTTGTTGTCTTTATTTATATAACACTGTAATTAAATTGATTATACATTAATTAAAATTTTTATTTAATGTATTTTTATATTCAAAATTATTAATCAACTATGCTCCAAAATTACAATAAGACCCCTGCAAATTCTTTCAAACCAGCTCATAAGGTGGCTACAAAAGTTTTAATACGGGTGGAATTATATCCTTAAAATATATTAATCTATATTTATCTATGTCACCATTCAATAAATCAGCCATGAAAATAAAGTGCTCAATCATTTTAAGTTTAGTATTCATCAATTGTCTTCAAGCACAAACCATCGACCCATGGAAAATCAGTGCTAAAAATTGGGATACAAAAAATTATTACGGTGCAACTGTTGCCAATGGAATGATTGGTGTGGTGTCGTCTCAAGATCCATTTAAAGTAAAGGATGTCATTTTAGCTGGCGCCTATGATTTATATGGCAGAGGCAGGGTGAGTAATTTTTTGAGAAGTTTTAATTTGTTAAACATGCAAGTGCGCATTGATGGCA
>JBILAW010000155.1:0-3027 GCA_044354025.1 Sediminibacterium sp. | reverse complement strand
AAATTCGAGTTACAAATAATACTCCATGGAATTATCTTCTCTTTTAAACAGATTTAGTGAACCAGAAACTTTAAAAATGGCCAAATTAGGTCGTGAATTAAGGGCATCAGGTGTTGATGTAATTGACCTAAGCTTAGGTGAGCCAGATTTTGACACGCCGCAGCATATTAAAGATGCAGCCATCAAAGCCATCAATGATAACTGGAGTCATTATACCCCAGTTGCAGGTTTTTTAGATTTAAGAGAAGCCGTTTGTAGTAAATTAAAAAGAGATAATAATTTAGATTATACCCCTGACCAAATCATCACATCTACTGGTGCGAAGCAAAGTTTAGCCAATGCAATATTGGCTTTAGTAGATGAAGGTGAAGAAGTGATTATCCCAACACCTTATTGGGTAACTTATTCTGAATTGGTAAAAATTGCGCGTGGTAAGGTGGTTGAAATCAGAACCACAGTTGAAGCTGGATTCAAAGCTACGCCAGCACAAATAGAAGCAGCCATCACTCCTAAGACAAAAGTATTCATGTTCTCCTCTCCATGTAATCCTTCTGGTGCAGTTTATAGCAAAGCAGAATTGGAAGCCTTGGCGAACTTGTTTAAAAAATATCCTCAAATCACCATCTTATCGGATGAGATTTATGAATACATCAACTTTATTGGTAAGCACGAAAGCATTGCGCAATTTTCTGAGATCAAAGACCAAGTGATTGTAATCAATGGATTGAGTAAAGGATTTGCAATGACCGGTTGGCGTTTAGGGTATACCGCATCCAATATTACTTTAGCAAAGGCGATGGAAAAATTACAAGGTCAATTTACTTCAGGCACTAGTTCTATCACACAGAAAGCTGCTGTGGCTGCCTTAGTAGGCGATTTAAAACCATCCATTGCAATGACAGAAGAATTTACACGTCGTCGAACTGCAACTTTGGCATTGGTGAATGCCATGCCTGGATTTAAATGCTTTGCACCCGAAGGCGCTTTCTATGTCTTCCCAGATGTAAGTAGTTATTATGAAAAATCTGATGGACAACAAACCATTACCAATGCCTCAGACTTTAGCATGTTCTTATTGAATACAGCGCATGTATCTTCTGTGATGGGTGATGCATTTGGAGAACCTCTTTGTGTACGTTTCTCTTTTGCAAATAGCATGGAAAACATTGAAAAAGCTTGGGCTAGAATCAGAGCAGCATTGGCTACTTTAAAATAAAACTCATTTAAAAATAGATTTAGAAGCGTTACACTTGTAGCGCTTCTTTTTTTGTAGTAATTTTAATATACTAATGACGCCAGAAAAATTTCAAATGTTTGAAAATCGATTGCTTAAAAATTATAAGCATCGTTTAAAACAAGCTAAGCGACTCAATTTGACTTGCTGGAGACTCTATGACCATGACTTGCCCGAATTTCCAATTTGTGTGGAATTATATGAGGAGTACATTTACATTGCAGAATACAACAGACGACATGCTTTAACCGACGAGGAACATGAAATTTGGTTTGAAGAAACTAAAAAAATCATTTCCAATATGACAGGCGTGCCTATAGATCATATGTATGTGAAATTGCGTAAGCGCATGTCACATCGTGAAGGGCAATACGAAAAAGAAGCAGTCACGGAATCAAAAATAATCACTGTACAAGAAAATGGTTTACAATTTTTAGTCAACCTAACCGACTATTTAGATACTGGTTTATTTTTAGACCATCGTGATACTAGGCAAATGGTTCAAGCAGAATCAAAGGATACCCATTTTTTAAACTTATTTAGTTACACCAGTTCTTTTTCTGTGTATGCTGCAAAAGCAGGTGCTAAATCAGTGACATCGGTCGACTTATCTAAAACTTATTTAAGTTGGAGTGAAGATAATTTTAAACTCAATCAAATACCCCCATCTTCGGCCTATCAATTTATACATGCAGACGTCAAGCAATATTTAAAAACATTGCCCGTAAATTATTATGATTTAGTGGTGATGGATCCTCCTACATTTAGCAATAGTAAAAGAATGAAGGATATTTTAGACATTCAAAGAGACCATGTAGAATTGATCAATGATATGCTAAAAGCAATGAAGCCAGGAGGCATCTTATATTTTAGCACCAACTATACGCAGTTTATCATTGACGCCGAACAAATTAATAGTGATCAAATCAAAGACATCACCAAGGCCACTACGCCATTTGATTTTGAAGGAAGATTAAAACGTTGGTGTTATAAAATTATAAAGCCGCTCTAATTGCTTTATCCAATTCCAAAACTTGTGGAATCAACATTTGCTGATTGTTATTTTCAATCACATAATCGCATAAGCGCATTTTGATTGTATCTGATATTTGATGTTGCATACGCGCTTCAACTTGCTCTTTTGAAACGCCATCTCTTTGCATGACTCTTTGTATTCTTAATGACAAGGGTGCAGTCACACCTATGACTTTAAATAAACCATCTGCAGCAGCTGATTCAAAAATGAGTGCCGCTTCTTTAATCACATAAGGACTGGTTTGATTTGCAGCCCAATCTTTTGCTGCTTGAATGGTCACTGGATGCACAATCGCATTCAATAATTGTAATTGATAGGGATCATTGAAAACAATAGCCGCTAATTTTTCTTTTTGCAATCCTGATGCATCGTAAATACTTGAACCAAATTGTTCAATCAATTTAGCTTTCATCTCAGGACTAGTTTGCATAATATGTTTAGCTGCTTCATCGGCATTGAACACAGGAATGCCAAGGGTAGTAAATATTTTTGCTACCACCGATTTGCCTGAGCCAATCCCTCCTGTTAAACCAATTATTGTTGCCATAAGCAGTTCAAAAAAAATCCGAAATCAGTTTCCAATTGTTTGGAGGCTAATTTCGGATTGTATCATTTAAATCATTGTCTTATTTGTTGATCGCTTGAGACCACTCTAAGCTAATAGAAGATCTTTCAATCTTTAAATAGCTTCCTGGGCTCACTTCCAATTGAATGGTATTGTCTTCGTTCACCTTATTGATTGTACCATGGATACCAG
>JBILAW010000063.1:0-10624 GCA_044354025.1 Sediminibacterium sp. | reverse complement strand
AACTCATCTACTATGACATTCAAACAAATGTTTACCTCTTCCGTAGGAAAAAAATTGGTAATGGGATTCACAGGTATTTTCTTAATTCTTTTTTTAATTGTACATGCTGGACTGAACGCAACCATTTGGGCGAATGATGGTGGATTGATGTTCAACAAAGCTGGACATTTTATGGGAAGCAATGCAGTACCAAGAATCTTAGAGATTGGATTATTCCTTGGGATTTTCTTACATATTTATCAAGGTTATTTATTGACACTTGAAAATAAAAGTAAAAGAGCAGTTGGATATGCAGTGAACTATGAGAAAGGTAGCAAATGGTATAGCAGAAGTATGGCTATTTTAGGCACTTTGATTCTCTTGTTTTTAATTGCACATATCTATCATTTTTGGACACCAAGTAGACTAGGCGGTATGGGCGCGATCAAGGCATTAGGCGAAGTAGAACACAATGGTGTGATCTTACATAATTTATATGCCGAAATGGATTTGGTATTTACCAATCCTTACATAGTTATATTATATGTGTTGGCTTGTGGATCATTAGGATACCATTTAGCACATGGATTCCAGAGTGCATTTAAAACAATTGGCGTGCACAATAAAAAGTACCATGCCATGTTGACTAGCATTGGTTATGGTTTTGCCATTTTTATTCCATTGCTATTTGCTTTGATGCCAATTAGCTTTTATTTTGATTGGATTAAATAATTCAAATCAACAAACACAATTTCATTAACTGATTGATAAAAGATTAACTATGATAGACGCTAAAATTCCAAAAGGTGATCTTGATAATAAATGGGTAGATTATAAAGGCCATTGCAAATTGGTCAACCCGGCTAATAAAAGAAAAATGGAAGTGATTGTTGTGGGTACCGGTTTAGCTGGTGCTTCTGCTGCTGCTTCTTTAGGTGAGATGGGATACAAAGTGAAAGCATTTTGTTTTCAGGATTCTCCTCGTCGTGCGCACTCTATTGCTGCACAAGGTGGAATCAATGCCGCTAAAAACTATCAGAACGATGGGGATAGCGTATTTAGATTATTCTATGACACCATCAAAGGTGGTGACTATCGTGCACGCGAAGCGAACGTACATCGTTTAGCAGAAGTGTCTACAAGTATTATTGACCAATGTGTGGCACAGGGTGTGCCGTTTGCGCGTGAATATGGTGGCTTATTAAGTAACCGTTCTTTTGGTGGAACACAAGTACAAAGAACATTTTATGCTGCAGGACAAACAGGACAACAATTATTAATTGGTGCATATCAAGCTTTGGAGCGTCAAGTAGCATTGGGTAATGTGCAAATGTTTGCACGTCACGAAATGTTGGACGTGGTAAAAGTAGACGGCAAAGCAAAAGGAATCATTGCACGTAATTTAGTAACAGGTGAATTAGAAAGACATTTTGGATACGCAGTTTTATTGTGTACTGGTGGATATGGTAACGTCTATTATTTATCAACCAATGCAATGGGATCTAATGTGACTGCTGCATGGAAAGCACATAAGCAAGGTGCCTATTTTGCCAACCCTTGTTTTACTCAGATCCACCCTACTTGTATTCCAGTAAGTGGTGACCACCAATCTAAATTGACTTTGATGTCAGAGTCATTAAGAAATGATGGTCGTATTTGGGTACCTAAAAAATTAGGAGATGACAGAAAAGCAAATGATATTCCAGAGGAAGAAAGAGATTATTATTTAGAGCGTCGTTATCCAGCATTCGGAAACTTGGTACCACGTGACGTGGCGTCTCGTGCTGCAAAAGAAAGATGTGATGCAGGATTTGGTGTAGGTACTTCTAAGCAAGCAGTGTATTTGGATTATGCTGCAGCGATTGAGCGTTATGGTAAAATAGAAGTCAGCAAAAAAGGTCTAAGCAATGTTAGCCACGAAGAAATTATTGCTTTAGGTAAAGAAGTTGTGAAAGAAAAATACGGTAACCTTTTTGATATGTATGCAAAAATCACTGGTGAAAATCCATATGAAGTGCCAATGCGTATTTATCCAGCGGTACATTATACCATGGGTGGTTTGTGGGTAGATTATGAATTACAAACTTCTGTACCTGGTTTATATGCATTAGGAGAAGCCAACTTTAGCGACCACGGTGCCAACCGTTTAGGTGCAAGTGCTTTAATGCAAGGTTTAGCGGATGGCTATTTTGTAATCCCTTACACACTAGGTAATAACTTAGCTGACGAGATTTACAATGCACCTATCCCAACATCACATCAAGCATTTGAGGATGCAGAAAAAATAGTTGCTGAAAGAATTGCTACATTAAAAAATATCAATGGAAAGCAAACTGTTGAAAGCTTCCACAAGCGTTTAGGTAAAATTATCTGGAACGAATGTGGTATGTCAAGAACAACAGCTGGATTAAAGCAAGCCATTGCAGATGTACAAGCATTGAAAAAAGAATTTTGGTCGGATGTTAGAATCCCTGGAGAGATCAACGAATACAATCCTGAATTAGACAAAGCCAACCGTGTGGCGGACTTTATTGAACTAGGCGAATTAATGTGTGTAGATGCATTGGCTAGAGAAGAAAGTTGTGGAGGTCACTTTAGAGAAGAATACCAAACACCAGAAGGAGAAGCATTAAGAGACGATGCCAACTTTATGTATGTTGCCGCATGGGAATTGAAAAAAGAACATGAGTGGGCTTTACACAAAGAGGATTTAAAATATGAAGTGATTCAAACATCTCAAAGAAACTATAAATAATATTGCCATGTCACATACTACTATGAATTTAAATTTGAAAGTTTGGCGTCAAAAGAATACGAAAACTGCTGGTGCATTTGAAATGTACCGAGTTGAAAATATTTCAGATGAAATGTCTTTCTTAGAAATGATGGATATTTTAAATGAACAATTGATCACTACAGGTGGAGAACCAGTCGCATTTGATCATGACTGTAGAGAAGGTATTTGCGGAATGTGTTCCATGTACATCAATGGTAAGCCACACGGTCCTTGGCAAGCCAATACCACTTGTCAATTGCATATGCGTGCATTCAAAGACAATGATACCATTGTGATTGAGCCATGGAGAACAAATGCATTCCCGGTTATTAAAGATTTGACGGTAGACAGATCTGCATTTGATAGAATCATTCAAGCTGGTGGATATGTGAGTGTGAATACAGGAAATGCTGTAGATGGTAACTCTTTACCAATCGAAAAATCAAAAGCAGATGAAGCATTTGCAGCAGCCATGTGTATTGGTTGTGGTGCATGTGTAGCAGCTTGTAAAAACAGTTCTGCAATGTTATTCTTAAGTGCTAAAGTATCTCACTTAGCCTTATTACCACAAGGAGGTCCAGAAAGAAAAACACGTGTAACCAATATGGTGGCACAATTAGATAAGGAAGGCTTTGGCGCATGTACCAATACAGGTGCTTGTGAAGCAGCTTGTCCAAAAGAAATTTCAATAGCGAATATTGCTCGTTTAAACAAAGAGTATATCGTAGCTGGTTTAACCTCTGAATAATAGTGGCAAATCCCTATTTTCAGTGTAAACAATTTATCGTGCATCAGGAACATACTGCAATGAAAGTATGTACTGATGCATGTTTGTTTGGTGCATGGGCTGCTGCTGATCCATCCATTCAATCTGTAAAAAATATATTGGATATTGGTTCCGGTACAGGTTTATTGAGTTTGATGTTAGCACAAAAATTAGCTGCGCATATCACCGCCATTGAAATAGAGGATGGAGCATTTAAACAAACAAAAGCGAATTTCGAATTAAGCCCATGGAAAGAAAGATTAAATGTAATTCATAGTTCCATTCAAGATTATGCATCCAAGAACAAAGAAAATTTATTTGATTGTATTATTACCAATCCACCATTTTATGAACAAGATTTAATCTCACCCGACAACGCAAAAAATTTAGCTGCACATAGTACTGCATTGCCATGGGATGCATTGGCAGAAGCAGCAGCTTCCTTGTTACAAGAAAATGGAGCATGGTATGTTTTAGTTCCTACCTTAAGGGCTTATACGATGCAAAAATTAGCATCTAACTATGGCTTAGAATTAGCCGAAGAATGTTTGATGTACAATGATGCAAAGCATTTACCTATCAGGGCCATGTTAAAATTTGTGAAACAAAAAGAGACGGTAATACAAAGAAATAAAGTTGTCATCAAAAACGCGGATCAATCTTACACTGCCGAATTTACCAATTACTTGAAGGATTACTACTTACATTTATAAGTTCACAAGTAAATAGTAATTGTAAAGTATTTTATAAGTAAACAATAAGATCTACTAATGTTTTGCGTAGTCCACTAAATTTTCATAGCGAGGATTTAGTCTTCCTTTTTCTAACATTGTTGCGCGTTGGATAATTACATTTCCTCCTGATACTAAATCAGGTAACACATATTTGATCAATTGTTCTCCAAAAAACCTGCTAGCATCGCGCGGTAATTCATTGGGTAAATTGCCAACAGCCATTACATCCAAACCTTCAGGCAAATAGGGCGCTGTCTTTTCAAAACTATTCAAATTCACGCCATACACAGGATCCTCCGAAGGCGCGTCTCCTAAATTACAAGGTACACTGCCATGCGCATCATCCGTAATGTCTGCAATTGTGGTTAAGGCAAAATTATCTTCTAATAAATCTTGGTGCGTGAACAAAGGAGGAATCCCTGGTTCCCAATAAATACCATTCATTAAAATCTGTGCATGAGGTAAGTATTGTTTAAATGTGCAATTATAATTTTCAGGATTTGCATGAAAATCATTGCGCTCGTAGGTCTTCGTTATTTTGTGCGTATACAAATCTCTTCCTTTTAAATGCACATACACTGGGTAAGCATAATGACGATCAAACTCATCTGGCTCCACTTGTTGCACATCCATTAAATTCATGATTTCTAAAATACCATGTGCGACCCTGCCCGATCCTGTAACAACAATTTTTACTGGAGGTAATTTCAATCCAAAATAAGTGTGAATCAATTCTCTATAATCTTTTACTTCCTTCACTCTCCCTAAATGAAATGCTTTAGTGCGATTGCCATAGGCCATGATGCCATTGTGCGCCCCAACAATGCCTGCAAAAAAACCAAAACCAATTAATCTTTGTCCGTCTTCATGTTCTAAACATTCATAATCAATCAGCGTAATCCCAATATCCATCATTGTATGAAACAAAGCTTGATTATAAGGTTGTGCTTTTTTAGTATGCGAAAAGAATAAATAAGTTTTTCCTGCAATTAACTGATCCTTCGGCACTTCTTTGATCCCAAATAAAATATCTGCTTTACTAATATCAGTCACTAATTCAATCCCTTCTCTACTATATTCCTGGTCATGATAACACCTATTCGGAGAAGCTTCTACAATAATATCCCAATCTGGATGCTGCTCTTTAAGCCACTTACATTGCTTAGGCGTTAAAGCCACCCTATTATCACTGGGAACTTTTCCCTCATTAATAAGTCCTAATACAGGCATATTGGTTATTTTGCACAATATAAGAAATTTCAGCATGAACTATTTTGAGTTATTTGGTCTTCCTATTGGTTTTCAAGTAGATACACAAAAATTAAGGGCCGCTTTTATGGAGATCCAGAAAGCATCTCATCCCGATAAATTTGCGCAAGGCAATCCCGAGGAACAAGAAACTGCTTTAGAACAATCCGCAATGGCCAACAAGGGCTATACCCTTTTGAATCAAAAAGAACGCATTCTACCCTATGTACTCGAAATTCAAGGCATATTGACACCAGATGAGAAATACGCCCTAGATCCAAGTTTTCTGATGGAAATGATGGAATACAATGAGGCATGGATGGATGCAGAAGATGAAAACGCAAAACAATCTATCATACAACAAATTGCACAGTTAAAAAACGAACTATATGCACCTATTCAAAACTATATGGAAATGGATCAGATCGATACTATTTCCCAAGAAGCAATGCTGCAAATAAAATCTTACTACTACAAGAAAAAATACCTTGATAGGATTTTGGAAGATTTCCATCATTAATGTAATATTGCACCCCGCCGAGCACTCAGGTGTAAATTGCCCAGATGGCGGAATTGGTAGACGCGCTAGACTCAAAATCTGGTTATCGCAAGGTAGTGCAGGTTCGATTCCTGTTCTGGGCACATTATTAAACCCTTTAATTAATTGATTATCAAATATATTAAGGGGTTTTTTAATTGCCTTAAGTGACAAATAGGTGACAATATTTTAAAACTAATTTAAAAATACCTAAAAGCACGAACATGCCTGTAGTCTTGCTTTCCTACTTGCATGTAGTCAAACTTATTGTTGAAAGGCTCATACCAATTTGAAATATTATATTTAAGCCACATATTCGCACCCCACACGGTTCTTAACCCGAACTCCGAAGATGACAAATATGTTTCTTTTTTAAAACCTCCAACATCGGGATGATTTTCCCATGCTCTTTTTAATTCACCAATACTTGGTAAAAACCAATCACTATAGCCTCCTCCTTTATATGCTCTCGCTAATCCAGCAGCATAGTTTGTAGGAATTCCACCTTGAGAAAAAATAATTTTATCGGTATTATCTGAGCCTGATCCTACTGCAGTATCTGTGGCTCTCGTAATAATATTAGAAGCATTATTGTACCAAGGAATTCCTAAAGGTAAGCTTGAACTTGGACTTTGATCTGAGTTTGCAACAATTAAACCATGTTTTATATTAGCATTATAACCACGTTCTCCGGGTCTTAAAAAATATACAACTATACCCCCCTGATAATTTGTACCGATTTTTATTAAGCCCAACCTCATAGAATCATTAGCAGAAATTATAATACAAGACAAGAGTCTTAATGTATCTTGGGTATTTGGTTTTAAAAGCATTTGCTTAATTGAATCACAACCAGAAAGTTTAGTAACAACTGGTGGAGTTACAACTGGTGGAGTTACTGCGGGTGTAGATTCTGTTTTTGAACAAGAGTAAACGAAAAAAGAAATTAGAAAAATTAAGATAATTTTTTTCATATATAATTTAAAGTTTAATAGCAGGTATAGTTAATCGATCATTTATAAAGGAAATAAGTGTAATTAGATATAAAAAAAATGAAAAATTGTTTCATACGCAAATATAACACAAATGATAATTATTTTACATATTTATTAAACAATCGCAGGAAGCCAACAATCCTAAAAATAGGTTTGATTAAACTTAATTATCTTTAACCATGACATCCACTCAACTCTTTCTAACCCTATTAATCGTATGGGGTATCCCAAGTACTTATTTTAGAAGTAAATTCAGAAAGATTGTCTACCAAACAGACGATTGGAAAATAAACATCAAACCCCTTTTCAAAAAAGAGATCCTTGGTTTATTCAGTAACATGTATCCCGAAAATTCAGACTACCTTAAAACAAGAAATCAATACAGAATCTATTTAGCCATTTATCTAATTATATTCATCCTGTATCAATTCATCAAAAAATAACCATGAAACAATCCATACTCAATCTCCTATTTTCATTTTTAGCATTTGCCATTGGATATGGTATCGCCCTATTAACTGGACTAGAACTAATACAAGAAGCGATATTAATTGCCTATTTAATTCAATGGATTGCCTTTATCCCTGCCTATATTTTTCAAACAGAAAAATTTTATGATCTAACAGGAAGTATTACTTACCTAACCGTGGTAAGTTATGTCAGCTATCATAGTTATGCTTCAATGAATGTAAATATTGCTAGCATTGTATTGGCTGCTTGCATCCTTTTGTGGACAATCCGTTTAGGCAGTTTCTTATTTACTAGAATACATAGAGCTGGAGAAGATAAAAGATTTAAACACATCAAACCGTCACCCACAAGGTTTTTCATGACATGGACATTACAAGGCATGTGGGTGTCAATATGTTCCATGTGTGCTTTAACAGCGATTGCTAGTAATAATGGAGTGATCCAAAATGGACTATTTTATATTGGATTGCTTGTATTTATGATAGGTTTTGTAGTAGAGATCATTGCAGATATGCAAAAATCTCAATTCCGTAAAGATCCCGCAAATAAGGATCAATTTATTCAACATGGACTTTGGGCTTACTCAAGACATCCCAACTATTTTGGAGAAATCACTTTATGGTTAGGCATTGCCATCATGTCTTTTTCATCCTTAACAGGTGGGCAGTATGTCACTTTAATCTCTCCAATATTTACTTATCTATTACTTGTGTATGTAAGTGGCGTTCGACTATTAGAAATTTCAGGAATGGAAAAATGGGGACATACAGAAAAGTATCAAGCGTATATCAAGAATACGCCTTCCCTATTCCCCTTTACTAACCCAAAGCGCCCAGACAATAAATAGTGGCTGAAATACCAACAACCTAACCCAACTAATCATTGGATTCATAGTGATCGTACCAAGCGAAAAACTACCTCGTTGTATAAAATAAATATGACTTGGTATAAAGGCAATTAACATCAATACAATGCCCCAGCCTGCATATTTTCTTGTCTGTGTAGGAATCAATAAAATTGCTAAACCTATTTCAAATACCCCAGATAATAGATTCAGTTCCACTGCCCAAGTAGCCAAATAAGGAGGGATCAATGGTATATAAAAGGCTGGATCTCTAAAATGATTATAACCGCCAAAAATATAGAATGCGATCATTCCATATAACATCAAACTTTTTACAATCTCTTTAGTCCTGTTTTCCATAAGTTTAAATTTTATCCCTACTTTATAAATTCAATGATTGCTGCTGCCACTAGATTAGGCGCTTCTTCCATTGGTATATGCCCCACTTTATCAAGAACCAATACGCGACTATCCTGAATATCTTGTTTGAATAAAGCGGCATTCTTATAAGAAATAAGTTGATCTTCTTTACCCCATATAATGAGTGTAGGTTGTGTAATCGTTTTAATCTTTGTCGCATCTGGTTTCATAGGATGCTGAAATAATTCCAAAATGGCACTTCTATTCCCCTCTCTTAATAAAAGATCATGATATTGTTGAACCATCTCTTCTTTAACCAATGCCTTATTATAAAATGCGTCTTCTAAACTTTTTCGAATTAACGATATAGGAGATATATGTTTTAAGGCTTGGTTTAAAACAGGGATGGCAGCTAATTTAAAACCCAATGAACCTTTCTCATCTTTCTTTGGATAACCAGAAGCATCTAGTAAAATTAATTGCTTGACTTTATCAGGACTAGCAATCGCGTAATTCCAAGCGATGCTTCCTCCTAAAGAATTACCAGCGACAATACATTTGGTCACATTCAATTTTAATAAAAATTCATCTATGAATTGATTGTAGAAATTGAAACTATATTGATTTAAAGGATTGGGTCCAGTAAGTCCAAATGCAGGCAAATCAAATCGGATGATTTTTTTATTGGTCTTTAATAAACTAGATAAGGTATCCCAGGTATGCAAAGAGGCAGATGTGCCATGGATGAATACAATGGGTAAAGAATCATCTGACTTGCCTTCAATAATATAATGCACTGTCATACCATCGATATCGATGAATGCGGAATTTGATTTTTGGTATTTTGCTTTGAGTTCTGCTACTGGAATATCACTATCGCATGAAGACAATAAAAATACCCCAGAAAATAGAATGGCAAATATTTTAAAGCTTTTAATCATACAATAAATATAAGATTATTCTCCTACAATTTTGCTGGTGCTTCTGTATAAATAGGTATTGTAAATATGACGTCTCGCAAAACGGTCAGGTGTATCCGCATTCACTAATTTCACATAAATGGCTTTTGGCACACCAAAGTATTCATATTCTGATCCATCAGAAAATTCAACCCTTAGGATTTCAGATTTAAATTCAAAATCATTGATGCTCGCCTCAGTGGTTGTGACGATATAAGCATCCTTAGTGGCCTCATGGGTCTCTATATGTACACTCACTAAAAAATGATAAGAAGCGATTAATTTAGTTGACTTGACTTCGGCATCTTTTTTAGCCTCCTCATTGTCCTGGAACTTATCTGGGTGCCATTCCATCATGATCTTACGATACACTTTCTTTAAATCACTCAAAGTAGCTTTATCATCTACCCCTAAAATGGCCCTATGTCTTTCGATTCGCTTCATAAATTAGATTAATCAGCCGCAAAGCTACACTCAAATTAGCTACTAACAAAAAAAGCCCCCCATGAATGGAGGGCTTTAATCATTTTATTAAAGTCGTAAATCTTACTTTACTTCCTCAAACTGTGCATCTTCTACTGTATCATTTGCAGCAGATCCACCTTGTTGAGCACCTGCATCAGGTCCAGCATTTGCGCCGCCATCTGCTTGTGCCTTGTAGATGTCTTCGCTTGCAGCAGTCCATGCAGCATTCATAGCTTCCAAAGCAGCAGTCACTTGAGTGACATCTTGTGCTTGGTGTGCTACTTTTAATGTTTCTAAAGCTGATTCAATTGGTGCTTTTTTATCAGCAGGGATTTTTTCACCAAATTCCTTCAATTGTTTCTCAGTTTGGAAAATTAAGCTATCAGCTTCATTCAATTTTTCTACTCTGTCTTTTTCTATTTTATCAGAAGCTTCGTTTGCTTTCGCCTCGGCTTTCATCTTTTCGATTTCTTCCTTCGTTAAACCACT
>JBILAW010000062.1:0-10686 GCA_044354025.1 Sediminibacterium sp. | reverse complement strand
ACAGTTGGAGAACATACAGACTACTTAACCATTTCCGGTTTTGTTGGTAAGCCAGAGACTGCAAAAAAAACAAGAAGTGACCAATACTTTTTTGTCAATAGAAGATTCATTAAAAGCGCCTACTTGCACCACGCCATCGCCAATGCGTTTGATGGTTTAATCGCAAAAGATAGTTTCCCTAGTTATATTTTATATATTGATGTAGATCCTTCCAAAGTAGATATCAATGTGCATCCAACCAAACAAGAAATTAAATTCGAAGACGATAAAATCATCTATGCATTTGTTCAAGCAGCTGTCAAACATGCATTAGCGCAGTTTAGCATTGCCCCTTCTTTGGATTTTTCTTTAGACGCCAATATTCAACAATTGGATGCCATTCAAAAACCTTTTTCAGAAAGTCAAGTTCAGGAAACTTCAAGAAAGTCTTTGTATGAAGGGTTTACACAAAAGAACCAAGCGCATTTAATCCCAAAAACAGGACAATCAGGACAGCAGGATTGGAAAAACTTTTTTACTGAAATACCTGCTGCAAATCAGGAATTCATTGTGAAGCCTTCTTCGATGGGTTTGTACAAAGAAGATGCATCCTTATCTGTTCCCGAAGATGCATTTTTAATGCAGCTGCATCAAACCTATATTATCGCGCCTACAAAAAGTGGTTTGATTATCATCCACCAACAATTGGCACACGAAAGGGTCTTATACGAAAAGTATCAAAAAGCAAGTGCACAACCCCATGCCACGCAAAAAAGTTTATTCCCAGTGGTATTGGAATTAAGTTCTAGTGATGCTGTATTGCTCGAAGAGATGGTGGAAGATCTAGCCAATATAGGTTATGAAATAGAAGCCTTTGGTCAAAATAGTTTTATCATTCAAGGCATCCCAGCAGATGTACTTGCGGGTAACGAAAAAAATGCCATCGAACTTTTATTGGAGCAGTTCAAACATTTTAGTGCCGATTTAAAATTCAGTAAAAGAGAAAAATTAATTCGATGCATGGCACGTCAAATGGCCATCAAAGCAGGTCAAAATTTAGGGCAAAAGGAAATGCATAGCTTGATTGAATCACTAAGTGAATGTGATATCCCCAATAACACTGCGTCTGGTGCGCCTACTTTCATTGAATTCAATGAGGCTTATTTAGACCGATTGTTTAGTAAGTAAAAACAATTACATCCCCTTAGTCACCTTGGTTAAATAAGTCTCAACCGCCCTTCTAACCTGTGTGCTTGTTGGGCTCATATGGTTGGCTACCAATACGGAAAAATATAATTTTTGCTGCTTCGGCGTATAGATGAACCCACTCAATGCTACTTGGCCTCCCAAAGTGCCTGTCTTAGCATACATGGTTCCTGGGAAGTTTTTATAGTAGGCCGAGATCGTGCCTTCTCCTCCCTTTTCAAAAATATTTTTAACACGCGCTTCTCCGAACTTAGCTTGCATCTGTTGTAAAATAGCAATATAATTTTCTGGTGTGTTTAAATTGTATCGACTTAATCCACTTCCATCTACCCAGCGCATACGCTGAGGTAAATTTGTAAAAAATGTTTTGGAGACTGTGTCTATCAATGCTGCATCATCCATTCTGCCCAATAATTTTTCACTTGCCATCAACACAATTTGATCTGCATAAAAATTATCACTTCGGAACATCATTATTTTTAGCAAGCTATCCGTTGGCACAGTTTTAATCATCTTAATGCCATTTGTTGGTCCTGCAATATAATTTTGAAATTCAATATGTTTACCTAAGGTATCACTCAATAAGTCAACCGCTAGTAGCAATGGCGCGTATTGTTGGGTAAAGGGTACTTGAAAATATTTACTTTTATTGCTTTCGTTGGTGGTGTAAAAACGATTCCCAGAGCTATTTCTTGTCCAGTTTTTTTCTACTACTTTATCTAAATCTACATTGTCTCTAAAAAAATAGAAAGGCTTAATGGAAGTAATTTTTTGATTGCTCTGGTAAAAATGCGCCACATTTCCATAAATTGGCATCCTGCTTCTTTCTGGTTGATAATCTTGGTCATAATCAGCCCAGGACCAGCCTCTTCCAAATAATTCAAAACGATCTTGTTGTTGATTGGCAACGATTACAACTTGCTTTTTTGTATTTTTAATGAGCTCCACTACTGGTTGATAACTAAATTCAGGGTGCATAAAACTAGGATCCCCCAATGGCATTAAAAATAAAGTGTCGGCATTTTCTGCCATTTTCCATCCTGGTAAGGAATCTCCAAGAAATTCTAGCCCTAAATAGGTTGCTAAAATTTTTGTATTGCTTGCTGGTGTAAAAAAATGATCACTCTGGTATTTGGTCAGCCATTGTCCCTTTGTATCATTGTAAATAGCGATTCCAATATGCGCGCCCTTCACACCTTCAGCACTTAGTAATGTTTTTTGCGCTTGGCGCACTGAACAGGCGCTTAAAATCATTACTGTTGCTACTGCAATGAATAATAATTTTAATAAATTTTCAAACTTAAATGGGTTTACTCTCTTTCTAATGCTCTTAGCCATCTTTCTGGGATTTCGTTATTAGAAGCTATTAAATAATCTTTGTAACTACAAGGCATCCATTCTCCACTGTGTAATTTCATCCACCATCTACCTGTACTTTTACTTTGTAAAAATTGTGTATCAATATCTGAAAAAGCAATTTGAAATTCTTTAAAACGATCTAAGGCAGTCAATGGCGCTTCTTTTTTACCACGATGCACGCCATCGATAATATACCAAATCATTTGCGCCATCTGAATCGCTGTTAATCCATGGTGATCTAGTTCTGCCTGGTATCCAAATAAACCAATAGAACTTGTTTTCCAACTCATCCCTGCATATTGCATCAACACACAAGCTTCTTCTCCATTAAAACCATTGGATGTGATAATATTCGCAGGCGCTTGTGCATGTTGGATGGCACTAATATCAAAACTCATCATGTGACTATCTCTAATGACTGGCTCCATCTCTTCGATACTTTCGCGGACCACACCCAATCTAAAACAATCAAACCTCAACTTATCAATTGTTTCAAGCATATGCGGATGCATAAAATAACTTTGAAAACCAATATGTGCGTAATGATTTAAATGATTGGGTAAACCTGTAAATAATTCTTCTAAAAAATGATCCGATGGCAATCTGGCTTCTAAATCTAGATCGATTTTAGCATCTGCCACCACCGCATTCACTAAGGTAGGAATCGCAGTATAGGCATGGTATTGAGGCAGGGTAAGATCATGAGAACCACCCATGATCACCACTTTTTTATTTTGTAAAATTAATTCTGCAATCACTGTTCTTAATGCAGCATAACTATCTTGAATAGTCTGCCCAAGTTTTACATTTCCGATATCTGCAATCGTCACCTGCGCATGCCAATAATATAAATTGTACAGAGCCGCTCTAACTGCATTGGCTGCTTCAAAACCATTCAATGCAAATCCTGCGCCCCTGCACTCCCCTGCACCAATCAATACGATATCCGCATCCTTGATATCAGGCAGTTGATTTTCATAAGATTTAATATGCTTGCCAAGCTGGGTATCCCGATAACCTTCGTCCTTTGATAAGAAAGACAGGTTAATAGGTTCTACAAAGTCTTGGATAGAGGACAATGACATGGGCTAAAATTATCTATAAATAATAACGCAAATTTTGCCCAAACATTGCGTTAAGGGGGATTAATCTTGGAATTTATAGCCTACCCCTCGCATGGAAATAAAGTGTTTTGGGTGCTTTGGGTCTATTTCGAAGTACTTTCTAAAATTAAGGATGAAATTATCGATGGTTCTGGTATTTGGGTAGACTTGGTAGCCCCAGACCAATTGCAGGATCTTTTCCCTTGTGACCACGTTATGTTTATGCTCAATGAGCAATTTTAACAATAACAATTCTCTTTTAGTAAGGGTGATTTTTTGGCCAGAAGCAAGCAATACCTCTGAGGCGTTGAAATCGATGCTATGCCCTTTAAATTGGTAGCTATCCATCTGCGGGGAAGCATTGGTTTGTTGCGCGTTTTTCTGAATCAGTTTGGCTACCCTTAAAATTAATTCTTCTAAATTAAATGGCTTAGTTAAATAGTCGTCCGCACCTAATTTTAATCCTTGCACCCTATTGGCACTTGTATTTTTTGCACTTAATATCAAAATAGGTGTTTGATTGTTATTCAATCGCATATGTTCTGTGATGCTAAAGCCATCTAAAGAAGGCAACATAATATCCAAAATCAGTAGATCATAATGAGCGGATTGAATTTTCTTTAAAGCATCCCCACCATCAAATGCAGAATCCACTTCATACCCTTCCATTTCTAAATTCAGCTTCAAGGCCTCATGTAGATGTTCTTCGTCTTCCACCAATAAGATACTGTGTTTTTGCATGATTAATCTGCCTTAAGTTGGACCACAAAAATACTTCCTTTGGGTTGATTTGGCTTAATGAAAATTGCGCCACCATGGAATGTGACAATTTTTTTACATAAATACAATCCCAGTCCAGTGCCCTTGGTCGTTCTGGTTTGCTCTGCACCCACTCTATAAAATTTATCAAATACTTTTGACCTTTCCTCTGAAACAATCCCAATGCCTTGGTCTTTGACTGTTAACTCAATGTCTGTTCCAACTACATGTAAGTCAATAAAAATAGGCGTCTCAGGCGCTGCATATTTATTGGCATTGTCCAACAAATTATTGATCATCAACTGCAATAACAATGATTCACCTTGTAATTGTATAGCAGCATCAATTGAACCAATGCATTGTCTATTGCTATATCTTTCTTCAAAAGATTGGATGCATTGTACAGCAATGCTCGAAAGATCTACTACTTGTTTGCTGTTTTGATATTGTCCTGTTTCAAATTGGGATGCTAATAAAATATTATTACACAGTGCGTCTAATCTTTTTGTTTCTTTAAGTGTATTCTGAATTAAATGTTGTTGTTGCTCGGGCTGTAAATCTCTTTTTACAATGGTCTCTAAATTTAATTGCGTAACTGCTATCGGCGTCTTGAGTTCATGTGTGACCGCCATCATGAAATTTTGTTGTAAAGTCGAGTATTTTAATTGCTTCAATAATGAACGGTAAACATAAATGGCACCCAAAAGAAATAGCAATAAAAATGTCAAGCCTTCTCCAATATATTGTTTTGTTTTTCGAGTAGCGAAGTCCTCTATGCTTGCAATCTGCGCTTGATCGATTACACCTCTTGCAGTTAATGTTTCAATTTTTGTTGCAGTCAGTAAATCATTTTGTTGAACAAGGGCCACATACCACCAAATAAATGCAGCGACCATGTAGGTTAGAAATAGCCAATAAATAATTCTAACCCATACTAATTTTGATATGGAAAAAGGCATATTCATTTTATAAAGTCGCTTTTTCTATTCGTATGCCTGTAGATAAAATATTTTGTAGCGGATCCTCACGCATCGTATGCTTGATGGTAAACGAATGCATACCATACTTTAATTTAATTGGCTTAGAATACAATGGAATGCGTTGATCATAGATGTCATCCATTCCAGTGCCTAGCCAACCTTTTTGATCATTTGCCAAATTCAAATTGAATGTTGCTGTTTTCGCTTGCGCACTTGCGCTGCTATGATTCAGCTCGATCCAGATATTTTTATAATGGTATGCATTATGATGTCTGATGACAAAAATAATTTTATACAATTGATTGGTATCAGTGATATTGAACAAATATTTTTCTGGCTTGGCGCTATGCCATTGATGGTCTGGATGAATTGTATTTTGTTCAGATAAGGGAATTGTTTGACAAGCAGCAATGCTGATTAAAAAACAGATACCCCATACTATACGATAATACTTCCCCATTTATAATACATTTAAGATTTGTTCTTTTGCTTTTTCTAATTCATCTTTCATGACAATGACTGCTTTTTGAATGTCTACGTCATTGGCCTTAGACCCGGTGGTATTGATTTCTCTACCCATTTCTTGTAAAACAAAAGATAATTTTTTTCCTTTATTTGGATCTTTTTCGGCAAGGATCGATTTAAAATAGGCGCAATGATTTGTTAAACGAACACGCTCTTCTGAAATATCAATTTTTTCGATATAGTAGATCAATTCTTGCTCAAGACGATTGTTATCATACTTATCTGGTCCAACATTTTGTTCTAATAATTTAATTAAGCCATCTTTAATTTTGGTTCTTCTGTTTGGCTCAAGCACTGCAATTGCTGCCTGTTGTGCTTCAATCCCAGCAACACGTTCTAATAAATCCAATTCAATTGACTTTCCTTCCTCTTGTCTGTGCAAATTTAGTAAGTCAATGGCTTGTTTTAATAAACCAAAAATAGCATGCTTTTCGTCTTCAGCTAATACTTCATTGGTAGAAGAAACCACATCTGGCATTTTCAACAGTGTACTCAAAATATTTTCCTTACCAATGCCTAGTTCATCTGCTAATTCAACGATGGGCTGGTAATAAGATTTTGCCAATGCTTTGTTGATATTGACCGGTTTTGAAGCACCATTAGATCTGACAAAAATGGAACACTCAACACTACCTCTAAATAAGTGTTCATTTAATGTATTTCTGATTTCAACTTCAATTGGTTTTAATAAAGAAGGAATGTTTAAACGAACGTCAAATTGCTTTCCGTTTAAAGACTTGACTTCCACTAAAAGTGTTTTGTCGTTAAATGTCATTTCTGCCCTTCCGTAACCTGTCATTGAATACAACATAAGTATACCATTATTTAGTCCATAAAGGTATTAAATAATGAGCTTGCAAGCGCTAAAGTTTGTACTTTAGCGAAGATTTTCGCCCATGTACGATAAAGCACAAATACAAGCATTACAGCAAACAACAAAGCAGTTTCTAACAGCTCCTTTAAGTATTGATTTAACTTCTTTAAAAAAGGTATTACAGTTTCATGAATACCAATATTATGTAGTCAACGAGCCCTTGATTAGTGACTACGAATATGACCAACTCTTTCAAGCCTTATTGAGGATAGAAGCCGCAGACTCTTCTTTGATTTCCCCAGATTCACCTAGTCAAAGAGTGGGCAATAGTTTGAATAGCAATTTTGAAACGGTACCACATTTGGTTCCGATGTTAAGCTTAGAGAATAGCTATAATGCGGAGGACCTCCGTGATTTTGATCGTAAAGCAAGAGAAAGTGCTGGCCTCGATGCCATAACGTATTGTGTTGAGCCAAAATTTGACGGCGCTAGTATTTCATTAATTTATGAAAATGACCTGTTGGTGCGCGCCTGTACCAGAGGAGATGGTGTAGAAGGAGAAGATATTACCAACAATATCAAACAAATTAGATCCATTCCTTTACAGATTCCACTTGCAGAAAATGGCATCCAACAAATTGAAATTCGTGGCGAAGTCATTATGACTAAAAAAGCATTTGATGATTTTAATGACAAATTAAAATCCAAGCAACAGTCACCACTTGCCAATCCAAGAAATGCAGCTTCGGGCAGTTTAAGAATGAAAGATCCAAAGGAAGTTGCAGAAAGAAATTTAGACGCTTTTATCTATCATGTCAGTTATACCTTGCCCATCCCAGGAAAAACGGTGAACCCGCTTTTGAAAACCCATAGTGGGACTTTAGAATTTTTATGGAATATAGGATTTAGATCCCCCGAGAAAGAAAAACAAATTGTTTCTAAAATACAAGATGTCATTGATTACTGTGCGATTGCTGAATCTGGAAGAGACCAATTGCCCTATGAGATTGACGGCTTAGTGGTGAAGGTCAACGATCTAGCATTACAAGAAAAATTAGGCATGACATCGCACCATCCTAGATGGGCCATTGCCTATAAATTTAAAGCAAGACAAGCAACCACTGTTTTAGAGCATGTAGAATTTCAAGTAGGCAGAACTGGCGCAGTCACGCCCGTAGCTAAATTAAAACCCGTGGCCATTGGAGGTGTTACTGTATCTAGTATTTCAATTCATAACGAAGAATATATCATTGAAAAGGATTTGCTTTTAGGAGACACGGTCATTATTGAACGTGCTGGTGATGTGATACCACAAATTGTGCATTCCATTGCAAGTCTTAGAACAGGCCTTGAAAAAAAGATTCAATTTCCAACCCATTGTCCTGTTTGTGCTACCGTCTTAGTGAAAGAAAGTACAGAAGCAGTATGGAGGTGTAATCATTTCCATTGTAGTGCACAAATTATAGAACGCATTGCACATTTTGTGAGTAAGGATGCAATGGATCTTAAAAATTTAGGCGAGGCCAATATTAAAAAATTCTTTGAGCTTGGTTTACTAAAAGACATTCCTGGTATTTATACTTTGAACTTTGAGCAGATTGGACAAATGGAAGGATTTGGAAAAAAAAGTGTTGACAACCTAACAACTTCAATCGAAGCCTCTAAGCAACAGCCATTGCATAGATTCATTTATGCTTTAGGGATTCGATTTGTTGGAGAAACGACTGCTAAAACAATTGCAAGCAAAATCAACCATATACTTGATCTAACGCGTATCACCGAAGCGCAATTATTGGAGTTCGAAGATATAGGTGTTAAAGTGGCAAGTAGTATTGTTCAGTTTTTTCACGATCCAATTCAACTCAAAATGATTGAGTCTCTAATCCAATTGGGATTGAATGTAGAACAAACCAATCATCAAGCAACAGATGGATCACTTACAGGATTGAACTTTTTATTTACAGGCACTTTAACGCAACTCAAGCGTTCGGATGCAGAAGCCATGGTAGAAGCAAAAGGCGGACATATCTTGAGTGGTGTAAGTAGTAAGTTAAATTATTTAATCGTTGGAGAAGATGCTGGAAGCAAATTAGAGAAAGCAAAAAAAATAGCCTCAATAAAAATATTGACCGAAACGGAATTCATTGAATTAATAAATAGCGATTCAAAATCTTAATTTTTCACTATCTATCGCTTTGCTCAAAAGTTCGCTCAAAATTTAATTTCTTTATTACTAATTATTAAGAACTCTTATAACTTTTCTAAATAATTCCCTTTGACACTAAGTATTCTGCTATCTGAACTGCATTGGTAGCAGCACCTTTACGTAGGTTATCACTTACAATCCACATGTTCAAAGTTTTTGGCTGCGTTTCGTCTCTACGCAATCTGCCCACAAATACATCATCTTTTTCATGCGCCCACAAAGGCATTGGATAAAATTGTGCAGCATCGTCTTGTTGCACCACTATGCCAGGCGCTTCGGCCAACAAAGCGGTCAATTCTTTTAAATCATATTCATTATGAAATTCTACATTCACGCTTTCACTATGTCCACCCACCACTGGAATACGCACGGTCGTAGCGGTTACTTTAATGGTATCGTCTTGCATAATTTTGCAAGTCTCATTGACCATTTTCATTTCTTCCTTAGTATATCCATTTTCCAAGAAAACATCAATCTGAGGAATCACATTTAAATCGATTGGATATTGATAAGCCATTTGGCTTGATGTTAATTTTTCACCTTTACGCTCGCTGAATAATTGATCCACAGCTTGTTTCCCAGTTCCAGTCACACTTTGATAGGTACTTACAACAACTCTTTTAATTTTGTATTTTTCATGTAAAGGTTGCAATGCAACCACCATTTGTATGGTCGAGCAGTTAGGATTGGCAATGATAAAATCATCTTTTGTTAATACAGAAGCATTCACTTCTGGCACCACTAATTTTTTTGTTGGATCCATTCTCCATGCCGAAGAATTGTCAATGACACGAATACCAGCAGCTGCAAATTTTGGCGCCCACTCAATAGAGGTTACTCCGCCTGCAGAAAAAATCGCTAAAGTTGGTTGTGCAGCAATAGCCTCTTCCATGCTCAACACTTTGTAGCACTTATTATTAAAAGTTACTTCCTTCCCTACAGAACGTGGAGAAGCAACTGGCACTAATTCAGTCACAGGGAAATTGCGCTCAGCAAGTACTTCTAATAATTTAGTACCTACTAAACCGGTGGCACCAACGACTGCAAGTTTCATATTATTAATCAATAAAGTTCGATCTTAAACCAACTCAATATCAAAGTTCACCAACTGAACAAAAGATGCAACACGCTCTTTGATATCCTTTACACTAATCTCTGTCAAACGCTCTGTACCAAACTTCTCTACACAAAAACTTGCCATTGCGCTTCCTAAAATAATTGCAGTCTTCATGTTCTCAAACGAAATGTCTTTTGTTTTTGCCAAATGTGCTACAAATCCACCAGCAAAGGTATCACCAGCGCCAGTTGGATCAAATACTTCTTCTAATGGTAATGCAGGTGCAAAGAAGACTTCGTTTTGATGAAACAATAAAGCACCGTGTTCACCTTTTTTGATGATCACATATTTTGGACCCATCTCCATGATTTTTTTTGCTGCTTTTACCAAGCTATACTCACCGCTCAATTGTCTCGCTTCACTATCGTTTACCATTAAAACGTCTACTAAACTAATCGTATGCTTCAAATCATCCATCATGATTTCCATCCAAAAATTCATCGTATCCATCACGATTAATTTTGGTCTATTTCTCATTTGTTTGATCACACTACTTTGTACAGCAGGTACCAAATTTCCTAACATTAGAATTTCACAATCCTGATAACTTTCTGGCACAACTGGTTGGAAATTTTCCAATACATTTAATTGTGTTTCCAAAGTATCACGCGTATTCATATCTAAATGATATTTACCGC
>JBILAW010000061.1:0-10759 GCA_044354025.1 Sediminibacterium sp. | reverse complement strand
GTTCAATTAAAAAAGTAACTACAAACCTCATAAGCCGGATTCTGTTTCTAAACTATCATTTATCTAGCCTTAACATTACTGCTAAAGTCTTGCTGCCTACCCTGGGACTCGAACGAGTCGTTCTCAAGCGTCCCTTTACATGGCATTACAGCACCCAAGGTTTACCCTATAAAACAATTACTTGTCTTATTCGTGCGCTCTTACCGCACGTTTTCACCTTTTCCTCTTGCGAGGTAGTTATTTTCTGTGGCACTTTCTCTATCCCATTGCTGAGATGCCGGCTATTGACCGGTGGGTTACCCTATGCTGTCCGGACTTTCCTTGGTAATTGCTTACCACGATAGCTCGGGATTGTAGTCGGGTCAAAGGTAGTAAAATAAAGTGGATGTGCTTAATACTCGAAAAAGACTTCCGTAGCGCCATATCCGTAGAATTCGGAGTATTGATTGATAAAGCTTTTGACACCCTTCTTTACTTTTAATAAATCGTGGACTTCATTTTTAAGTTTCCCAGATCCAACACCATGAATGATGATCATGGAAGGCAAATAATTTAGTTGCGCAAGCTCAAACCATTTTTCAAAAGCTTCCAATTGAAAATGGATGATTTCGGCATTGGTTAGATGACTGTGTCGATCCATTAATTTTTCGATATGAAGATCCACAACAGATCTGGCTGCAGGAATATGTTCTTTGATTTTAGATGCATCATATACTTTGTACCCAGCGTTTCTTAAAATATCAATCGTAATATGGTTGTCTTCGGCTTTATCAGGATAGGTATCAAACAATATATAATCCAAGCTCACTTTATTGTCTTCTTTTAAGGTTTCAATTTTTTGAAAAATTTGTTTAGGCTTAATTTTTACTACAGATTCAAAATGATCTACTTTTTTCTTATGCTGTTCTGTTAAAGAAAAATCAAATGAAAATTGGGGACTATCATTCACTGTTGCAAATGGAATATCATGAATATAAAAATCGGTAAATGGTGCAATGGTAGACGCAATAGAAAAGTCCACTTCGCCTTGGGCCGATTGCTCGAAAACAAAATTGTATTCAATCCTTGTTTTATTGGATAAGAAAATTTTAAGTGTATCTACCACTTCGTCATTGAAATCGTCTAAGCTAAACTTTGGGATTAAATTTAACCATACTCCAGCATCTTCTTTACTCGCGTTCTTTTGTATTTTCTCTTTTGGAATCTGATCTACGAAAAGCTTTAGTGGTGCTTTTTTTTCAGGAAATATTTTCTTCTCGGTAAACCTTTTAAAATAAGGAAAGTCAATCTGATCCATATAAGCGGGAAATTTTACCCCACGGACTTCTATCATCACCATTTCATTGTTCATGATTTCAATGATATGCCCCTCCTCATTGCTATGTAGCACCAATATTTCATCCCCTACTTGATACTTCATCGATTATTTTTTTGCTAAAAGACTATGCTTTTTAGAATACAAAGTGTAAATCACCAACCCAATTGACATCCAAACAAAGAACCATAACCAACTCACTGGAGGGATCTCAATCATTAAGTATAAACAACACATTGCGCCAATGATAGGAATGATTGAATATTTTCTTAAGAAACTTAAAATGGCCACTACAATAAATATGAATGCAAACACTAAGAATAAGATTTCCTGATAGCCTTCGTTCCCTGCCTCTTTAAATGCATTTAAAATTCTATGTTGTCCAAAATATAAAAAGATCAATGCCAATGCTGGAATGATATACTTTCCATTGATATAAGGGAGTCTAAATGCTTGACCTTTTATTGAAGGGGACAATCTTGGTAATACCAATACACCAAAACAAACTAGCACAAATGCAAATAAAGTGCCGATACTAGTTAAATCCGTCATTCTAGAGATAGACATAAACATGGCAGGTACCCCTACAAAAATACCAGTAATGATGGTGGCAAAACCTGGTGTACCATATGTTGGATGTACTTCTGAAAATTTCTTTGGCAATAAACCATCACGGCTCATGCTCATCCAAATTCTTGGTTGTCCTAATTGAAAAACTAAGAGCACACTTGTGGTAGCCACTACTGCACTGATTGAAATGATATATCCAATTTTATGTAAGCCAATTCTTTCAAATACAAATGCCAATGGATCATCCACTTTTAATTCTGTATAGTTGACCATACCAGTTAAAACCAAGGCAATCAGAATATATAATACGGTACAGATTAATAAGGAATAGATCATACCCCTTGGCATATCTCTTTGCGGATTTTTACATTCTTCTGCAGTGGTAGAGATGGCATCAAATCCAATATAGGCATAAAATACGGCCGATACCCCTGCTAAGACACCCTTAAAACCATTGGGCATAAATGGTTCCCAGTTGGCTGTATCCACATAAAAGAAACCAAGTACAATCACCATTAATATAATAGCGATTTTAAATATCACCATAATATTGGTACTCTTTTTACTTTCTTTAATCCCTCTATACACCAACATTGTAATCAATACAACAATCACAAATGCAGGAATATTTAAAATAATTCTTGTACTACCAATCATAGGTGCATTGGTAATGGCATCATACCCTATTCTTGCAAGTTTGCTAAAAGTTGCTGGAGTACCACCAGCAGCTAAATGCTTCATCGCTTCCTCATAGCCCTGTTGTGCTGTCTCAAAATTAGTAGACAACCAACCTGGTAAATGAATATGGAACCCTTCTAATAAATTAATAAAATATCCACTCCAACTTATCGCTACAACAATATTGCCAATGGCATATTCTAAAATCAATGCCCAGCCAATAATCCAAGCAACGAGCTCCCCAAATGTCACATAAGCATAAGTATAGGCACTTCCCGCAATAGGCACTCGACTTGCAAATTCTGCATAACATAATGCGCTAAAGCCACAAGTCACCGCAGTGATCACAAACAAAATAGAAATGCCTGGTCCACCATGAAAAGCAGCTGTACCGATGGTTGAAAAAATACCCGCACCCACCACAGCAGCGATTCCCATTAAAGTAAGGTCACGAACTCCTAACACTTTTTTTAATCCACTCGTACTATGTCCATCTACTAAACCAGCTTCGGCATCTTGTACAATTTTTTCAATTGACTTCTTTCTAAATAAAGACATATAATTATTGGATTCTATTCATTAAAAAATTCGCTAAATCAATCAATGGCTTTTTTCTTGCTTCAACGACTGCAATGGCTTCTAAATGTGCTAAGGCTTCTTGCATGTATTTTTGTTTTAAAGCCTCTGCCCAAGCGTCCACTTTACAAGCTTTAAAAATAGCCAACACTTGATCCACTTTATCTGCAGCATCCGAAGCCAGTAATGCATTTAAATTTTTGAGCTGTTCAGGGTTAGCTGTTTCTAAAGCACGTATCAAAAGGAATGTTTTTTTGTTTTGCTTGATATCTCCTCCCGCATCTTTTCCAAATACAGTAGCATCCCCAAAAGCGTCTAAATAATCGTCTTGTATTTGAAATGCAATACCTAATTTTTTTCCGAACTCATATAAATGAGAACAGTTGTGTTCGCCAGCACCACCAATGATCGCACCCATTTGTAAACTCGCTGCTAAAAGCACAGAAGTTTTTAAGGTAATCATGTGGATGTATTCCTCCATTGAAACATTTGCTCTTTTGGCATAATCCATATCCAATTGTTGCCCTTCACAAACTTCTCTAGCAGTTTGGTTAAACAGCCCAAGAATTTTAGACAAATGATTGGATTGAATTGGCTGGATGTATTCATAGGCTCTAATAACCATAATATCACCTACTAGTAAAGCTGTATTTGGATCATATTTTGTATGCACAGTGGGCTGGCCTCTTCTTAAACTAGCCTCGTCCATCATGTCATCGTGCACCAAAGAGAAATTATGAAAAAGCTCAACTGCCTTTGCTGCTAAAAATGCATCTGGATGTAATTCACTGAATAATTCATTGCCTAAAAGACATAAAACTGGACGGATACGCTTCCCGCCTATTTTTAAAAAATAGGCACTCGGCTCATACAATGTAGCCGGTTCTGTAGGAAAATGTGATGTATCGAAATCTTGATTGAATTTTTCGATCAGTTCTTGAAAAGGATGCATGTTACAAACTTACCCAAATTTTACCATTTTTTAAACAGTAGTTTGTACCTTGAACACTAAATTTGTAGAATTCAAACAGTTTATATTATGCGAATAATCCCCCTTTTACTTATTCCGTTTTTAGGACTTTTCACTGCACAAGCGACCGCTCAGGCTTATAGTTTAGAACCTGCCAAAAAATCTGGCCCATTTACCACTGGCTATAAAAAAGCGATTGGTGTTAAAATGTACCCTAGCGCCATTACTTATAAAAGTTTTTTGACAAATAGTAAAGCCATCGAAGTCCTAGGTTATTTTACCCTAGACGGCTTTAGAACGACGATCATGATAGAGAAATACAGTGCCTTCGCCAACACCGAACAACTAAGTTGGTATATTGGTTATGGTGGGCATTTAGGCATTTGGAGCGAAGAATGGAAAAAGAATAATCCTACCCACAAAGCTGGTATTGCAGTTGGTGTAGATGGTATTTTAGGATTGGATTACAAGATTAAAAATGCACCATTGAACCTTAGTATAGACTGGCAACCTTCTTTTAATTTTGTTGGGTCTAGCTATTTTGAAAGTGGATGGGCTGGTTTAGGCATTCGCTACACCCTTAAATAAGCTTTGTACAAAAGCAACTTTATCAAACAAGATTAGGTCGTCTAATTGTTCCCCAACACCAATATATTTTACTGGTATTTTACACTGATGTGCAATGGCTAATAAGACGCCCCCTTTTGCAGTACCATCTAATTTAGTAATGGCAAGTGCAGTCACATTGGTCACTGCCATAAATTGTTTTGCTTGTTCTAATGCATTTTGACCAGTAGAACCATCTAATACTAAAAGTACTTCATGAGGCGCAGCTGGAATTTGTTTTTGAATGACGCGATTGATTTTATTCAACTCGTCCATTAAATGGGCTTTATTATGTAAACGTCCGGCAGTATCAATGAAAACAATATCAGATTTTCTAGCAATGGCGGATTGTACTGTATCAAAAGCCACAGAACTAGGATCAGCACCCATATTTTGCTTTACAATAGGTACACCAACCCTTTCACTCCAAATTGTCAATTGGTCTACAGCAGCAGCCCTAAAGGTATCTGCAGCACCTAATAAGACCTCGTTCCCTGCGGCTTTAAAATGATGCGCCAATTTACCAATGGTGGTTGTCTTACCGACGCCATTGACCCCTACAACAAGTGTAATAAAAGGTTTTTTATCTATAGGTACTTGAAAACCAGCGAGATCTTGTGGGGCATCTATTAATAAATTTGCAATCTCGTCGTGTAAAATTTGGTTTAATTCGGAGGTGGAAACATACTTATCCTTCTTCACTCTATCTTGAATACGTTCAATAATGGCCAAAGTGGTATCCACGCCTACATCCGCCCCAATGAGTGCTTCTTCTAATTGATCTAAGACATCTTCATCTACGGAGGTCTTGCCAATGATCACTTTAGAAATACGCTCAAAAAAGCCTTGTTTGGTCTTTTCCAAACCCTGGTCTAGTGATTCCTGTTCTTTCTTTCCAAATAATTTTCCTAAAAAACTCATAGGTATCAAAATTAATCAATTACAGTATCATATACAATAATAATCCCTCCCCACTTAATCCCATATGTGTTTATTGTGGACATAAAAAAACCTTCAGTATGATTGAAGGTTTTTGAATCTTATTGATCAAGAGCATCAATAGCAGTTATTATTTAGCTGCTAAGAACTCTTTAACGTTGTCTTTATAAACGATAGACTCTTTAAAAGTATACGCACCTGTTTTAGGGCTACGTATTGCTTTAATTACTTTAGTCCAGTTTTTTGCTTCAGCAGAAGCCTTAAGATCCTTGATTTTCGCGTTTTTAGAAGCTGCTTTTGCCATGATTATTTAATTTCTTTGTGTACAGTTACTTTTTTCAAAATTGGATTATACTTTTTGAACTCCAAACGGTCTGGAGTATTCTTTTTGTTCTTAGTAGTAATATAACGACTAGTACCTGGTAAACCAGTAGTCTTGTGCTCTGTGCACTCTAATATTACTTGAACTCTGTTGCCTTTTCGTGCCATGATGGTATATTATAAGTTATACTTAAATGATGATTTGATTAGATCTTAGTGCCTGCGGCTCTTAAATCTTTTACAACTGCTGCTAAACCATTTTTATCAATAGTTCTTAAAGCATCAGCAGATACTTTTAAAGTGATCCAACGATCTTCTTCAACAAAGTAGAAACGCTTCTTTTGTAAGTTCGGTAGAAAACGACGCTTTGTTTTAATATTAGAATGCGATACACTGTTTCCAGTCATCGGTTTCTTTCCAGTTATCTGACATACTCTAGCCATGAGAAATAATTTTTTACGGACGGCAAAGGTATGTAATTATACCTTACAGTCCCATTTTTTTAATGTTTTTTTCTATCAAACCTTGAAAAAAGGTCTTTTATTGCTAAAATGTTGATTTTTAACCCTTTTCAGCGGCTAAGAATAGTATTCTGCCCTTAATTCTTGAACCCTTTTATCCTCCATATACTCGTCAAAAGTCATTAATCGGTCGATTATCCCTCTAGGTGTTAATTCGATCACACGGTTGGCCACAGTTTGCATAAAAGTGTGGTCATGTGAGGTCATTAAGACGATACCTGGAAAATTCTGACAGCCTTCGTTAAATGCTTGTATGCTCTCCAAGTCTAAGTGGTTGGTTGGTTGATCCAAGATGGTCACATTGGGATTTTGTAACATCATTTTGCTCACCATACAACGTACTTTCTCTCCCCCACTTAATACATCCGATTTCTTCATCACATCATCCCCACTGAACAACATTTTTCCTAAAAATCCACGGATAAATGGTTCATCTGCATCGGTCACATGTGAAGGCACAAATTGTCTTAACCAATCCATTAAAGTCAATGGCTTTGTAAATGCTTCATTGTGCTCCATGGGTAAATAAGCTTTCGTGATTGTTGTACCCCATTCAAAACTTCCACTATCGGCCTGACCATTTCCATTGATGATCTCAAAGAAATAAGTTATCGCTAAAGCATCCTTACTTAAAAAAGCAATTTTATCATTTTTACTTACAGAGAAAGTAACATCTTTAAATAAGACACGACCATCCACTGTTTTTTGTAATTTTTCAACATTTAATATTTGATTACCCACTTCACGCAATGGCTGAAAAATAATACCAGGATACTTTCTATTGGATGGTTCAATTTCTTCGATTGTTAATTTCTCCAAGGCTTTTTTACGTGATGTCGCTTGCTTACTCTTACTTGCATTGGCAGAGAAACGCGCAATGAAATCTAATAATGCAGCACGTTTATCTTCGTTCTTTTTATTCTTATCAGACATCTGACGCGCCATCAATTGAGAAGACTCATACCAGAATGAATAATTACCCGTAAAGGTTTTTATTTTAGAACGGTCCACGTCCGAAACGTGCGTACACACTGTATCTAAGAAGTGACGATCGTGACTTACAACCAATACAATATTTTCGTAGTCCGCTAAAAAGTTTTCCAACCAACCAATTGTTTCAATGTCCAATCCGTTGGTAGGCTCATCCAATAATAAAATATCTGGATTACCAAACAAAGACTGAGCCAACAACACACGTAATTTAAAATTACTAGGAATGTCTTTCATCAGGGATTGATGCATATCTTCTTTCACACCTAAGTCACTCAATAAACTCGCTGCATTGCTCTCTGCCTCGTATCCACCCATTTCACCAAATTCTCCTTCTAATTCACCTGCTCTTAAACCATCCGCTTCTGTAAAATCTTCTTTCGCATACAAAGCATCCTTTTCGTGCATCACTTCCCACATACGCTTATGGCCTTGCATCACCGTATTTAAAACTGTTTGCTCATCAAATTCAAATTGATTTTGTTTTAAGAAGGACATACGTTCACCAGGTGAGATTTCTACAGATCCTTTATTGGGTTCAATTTCTCCGCTTAATATTTTTAAGAAAGTAGATTTACCAGCACCGTTGGCTCCAATAATACCATAACAATTCCCCTTTGTGAAGCTAATATTGACTTCATCAAATAAGACTCTTTTTCCGTAGGCCAATGTGACGTTTCTTGCACTAATCATTTTTCAACTGTTTTTGAATCTGCAAAGTTAAGTGATTTCCCCTTACCAATTGGATCTAGCATGCGCCGATGTGGACAAAGGCTCAAATGCTTGATTGATGTATTTATAATGGGCTGTAATGGCAATCATTGCAGCGTTGTCGGTACAATATTGAAAAGCAGGTAGATAGGTTGTTACACCCAGCTTCTGCCCCAATGCTTGGATACCATTTCGAACACCCGAATTCGCACTTACGCCACCTGCAATACATACATGTTTGATGCCTGTTTGCGTGATGGCTTTCTTTAATTTATATAAAAGGATTTCTACAATGGTATATTGCACAGATGCGCATAAGTCATTCAAATTAGCTTCAATAAATCCAGGCTCCTGTTTTTGTAAAAAATACAAGACACTTGTTTTTAATCCACTAAAAGAATAGTTTAAATCGGGCACCATTGGCTTCGCAAATTCAAAGGCTTTTGGATTGCCTAATTGCGCTAATTTATCCAGCACGGGGCCACCAGGATATGGCAAGCCTAATAATTTAGAAATTTTATCAAAGGCTTCTCCTGCAGCATCATCAATGGTTTGACCAATGATGGTTAATTCAGAAGGACTATCACATTGTACAATTTGTGTGTGTCCACCACTTACGGTTAAACATAAAAATGGAAAACTCGGATGAGGATCATCAATTAAATTAGCCAACACATGTGCTTGCATATGGTGCACAGCTATTAAAGGTTTATTTAAACTCAATGCCAAAGATTTAGCGAATTGTGCACCCACTAATAAACTTCCAATGAGTCCAGGTGCTTGTGTAAATGCAATGGCGTCTAGCTTTGACAAACGTTCTTGATGCGATAAATCTGGGAATGCTTTTTTCAAAGCTTCCTCTACCACAGGAACTATATTTTCCATATGCGCGCGACTCGCTAATTCAGGCACGACGCCACCATATTTTTCATGCACCAATTGATTGGCAATGAAATTGGAATGGATCTGACCATCAATGATGACTGACGCTGCAGTTTCATCACAGGAAGACTCAATCGCTAAAATGGTAATAGTATTTGACACCCCGCAAAGGTAAAGCTTAAATGGATATGCTTACTTGGATCTTATGGCTTCTACTGGGTTCATTTTTGCTGCAATTCTTGCTGGAATAATACCAGAAATCACACCCAACACAATACATAAACTAAGCGCCATAAAAATAATATTTGGCGCAATGGTGATTGGGAAAGGCAGGACGGAACTTAATCCTAAAGTTAATAACCAAACCAAGAATAACCCAACCAATCCACCCACGATACATAAGAAAGCACTTTCTAAAAGGAACTCGTATAAAATGGTAGAACTTTTTGCACCAATGGCTTTTTTCAAACCAATTTGGCTGGTTCTTTCTCTTACGGTTACAAACATAATATTGGCCACACCAAATGCACCAACTAATAAGGATAATCCTGCAATCGCCCATCCACCTTGGTTCACAGAGCCAAAGAATCCTTCTACTTGATCCTTAAATTGCGCCACATCATTACAAGTAAAATTATCTTCTTGGGTGGGGCTTAGTTTTCTCAATTGGCGCATGACACCAGTCAATTCTTCTTGCAATGCTTTGGATGTGATGCCAGGTTTTGCCTGCACCATAATATATGGATTGTAATTATCTGGATTGTATACAGACGCAAAATGATTGTAGGTAAATAAACAAGTTCTATCATAATCAAAGCCGCCAATAATACTACTACCTTGTTTTTCAATGATACCGACTACCATTAATTTACGACCATTAAAAGACACCACTTTACCCAATCCTTTTTCTGCCTTACCAAATAATTCCTCTGACACTTTATAGCCTATGACCCCAACAGGTATCCCTCTTTGAAAATCTGATTCAGAGAAAAAACGACCATAGTTGATATTAAAAGCTTGAATGTCTTTGAACTCCTCGGACACTCCATATATATTAATTCCTTTTAATACGTTTTCATCATAAGTAAATGTGGCATTGGTCGAAACAAAGAATGCGGTGTTGGCAGCCAAACTACTCTTCTTTTTCACCATCTCCATTTCGGCGATTTTCATAGATGGTCGTTTTACGAACTTCCACCATGGATATTCTGGTCCGCCGGCATAATCCCATTTGTCTATGTAAATTGTATTGCTTCCAAAGCTAGATAAGTCGCTTTTTACTTTTGATTTCAAACTGTCAATGGTCGCCAAGACGCCTATGATACAAAAGATCCCAATGGTGATACCAAACAAGGAAAGAAAGGTTCTTAACTTATTTACTTTAAGCTCTTGAAGGGCCATTTTAAAGCTATTCCATAGGATACCTAAAACTTTAATCATGTGGTAAAATTAGGATATTCATTTGGATGACCCTAAATAATTGAAGGGCGGTTGATAAAAGGGCTGAACAAACCAATAGGACGATGAGCAGTTTGTAGAAGATTTTTATCTATTGTCTTAAAAATAAACAACATAGAACGAATCCTATCTATTTGATTCGTATTTTTGCGGAGATTTTTAAACTCATCTACTATGACATTCAAACAAATGTTTACCTCTTCCGTAGGAAAAAAATTGGTA
>JBILAW010000154.1:0-3111 GCA_044354025.1 Sediminibacterium sp. | reverse complement strand
GTAAGAGAATTGCAGCGACTGTGCTATCTATTCCGCCGCTCATTGCGACGAGTACTTTTCCTTTTTTGCTCATTTTTCAGTGGCCAGTTAAAAGTTGGCTTGGCACAAAAGTAATAAAAAATTACTACCTTCATACCCTTAGAAAGTTAAAATATACAATATGATAAAGTTACAAGTGATTGGAAATTTAGGTAAAGACGCCGTGGTGAATAACGTAAACGGCAAGTCTGTCATTAATTTCAACGTAGCGCATACAGAAAAATATAAGGATGCGCAAGGGGTACAAAAGGATAGAACTACTTGGGTAGATTGTTCTTATTGGACAGATCGCACAGCTGTGGCGCCTTATTTAAAGAAAGGAACACAAGTGTATGTAGAAGGTACACCAGATGTAAGATCTTATACCACGACAGATGGTCGCCAAGGGGCTTCATTGACCTTAAGAATTGTTTCGGTACAATTATTAGGTGCTAAGCCTTCAGGAGGATCAGGTGGAGAACAATCAAATTATGCTGGTGAAGCCAATCCAACACAAAGCTACAATCCAGCACCAAGTGCAGGAGCAGAAAGCAATGAAGCAATGGATGATTTACCATTCTAAGATAATTTAAGCAATAGCTAAAAGGGTGTACTTATCAGTACACCCTTTTTTTGTAAATTTGTACCATGGAATCTAAGAATTATACTTATCAAGCACTTGCTGCATTTTCGGAAGCTGTTTTTTTGAAGATGGGCTGTCCTGCATTAGATGCGGCATTGGCCACTAAGGTTTTGTTATCTGCTGACTTAAGAGGAATTGATAGCCATGGAATAGCAAGATTGATTGGTTATGTAAGATTATGGGAAGTTGGGAGGATTAATACTACGCCTGATATTAAAATAGTCCACGAAACGCCTTCTACGGCTGTGATTGACGGTGACAGAGGTTTAGGATTGATTGTGGCTCCAAGAGCGATGGAAATTGCCATGGAGAAAGCTAGGCAAGTTGGAACGGGCTGGGTCAGTGTCAAAAACAGCAACCATTTTGGCATTGCTGGTTACCATGCGATGATGGCTTTGGAACAAGAAATGATTGGTATTGCAATGACCAATGCAAGTGCTTTAGTGGCACCGACCTATTCGGCAGAAAAATTATTAGGCACCAATCCTATTGCAGTGGCGATACCAGCTGGTGAAGAAGCACCTTTTGTGGCTGATTTTGCGACGACCACTGCTGCAAATGGTAAATTAGAAATTGCACAAAGAAACAATTCATCGATTCCATTTGGTTGGGCACAAGACGCCGATGGCAATCCAACACAGGATGCCAATATTTTAAAAAATGGTGGAGCACTTTTACCATTAGGTTCCGAAAAAGAGCAGGGTAGTCATAAAGGATCTGCATTAGGTTCTATAGTAGATATATTTTCTGCAGTTTTAAGTGGTGCAAGTTTTGGTCCATGGGCACCTCCATTTCCTGCCTATGTCCCAATGCCAGAAAATATGCCAGGCGAAGGCCTTGGACATTTTATTGGTGCCATGCGCATTGATGCTTTTAGACCTGCGGCAGATTTTAAATCCAATATGGATCTTTGGTTGAATCGTTTTAGAAATGCCACTCCAGCAAAAGGACATGAACAAGTTTATGTAGCAGGAGATATAGAACGTAACATAGAAAATGAACGCATGCAAAATGGAATTCCTTTGGTGCAAACTGTTCAAAATGATTTAAGTGCATTAGCAGAAAAAATGAGTTTAGCTTTTACAATTTAGCACCGATCGAAACAAAAAAGTTTCGTCCGTCTGCTGGTAATGCACCTGGCCCAGGGTAACCACCCGATCTTCTTGTGAAATACCTTATATCCCCTACATTATTCAGTCCTCCTTTTAAATTTAAAGTTTTAGAAAACTTATAGGATGCAGTTAAATCAATGATTGAATAAGATGGAATGATGCCTGTATTGCCGTTTGCTGATGGAATAATGGTATTATTGGCATCGCTAAATGCAGCACCAACATGACTTAACTGTGTGGTGATTAATAAACCTTTATAGCCAAAACTAATTCCAGCTCTTAGAATATCTTGCGGTGCATTTTCTACTTTTTTACCTTTCGTATTCGCATCTTGATGGTTGCCACTATACCTGGCGTCTGTGTATGAATAGGAACTAAATACAATAATATCTGAATGCGCACTATTTGAGAATGCCCTTATTGGATTAAACTCAATATAAGTTTCTAATCCTTTACTTGTGCTTGCTCCTACATTGGTGATGAGTCTGTATTTGTTGGCTGATGATGTAATCGTGCCTACACGATTATTGTATTGTAAATAAAATCCACTGATATCAAATTGAAGGTAATTTTTTACTTTCCCTCTATAGCCTAAATCGATATTATAACCTTTAGCGTCTTTTAAATCTGGGTCAACTAAATCGGTTGTAGGAGGCGCTTGTAGATTTGCAAATTGAATCGGTCTATATGCCTGAGAAAAATTTGCATACAATTCGGTGTTCTTTGTTAAATGATATTCTGAACCAATTCCACCCAAAATAAAACTTCTGCTTCTTGTAATATTTTGAAGATATATTAATGCGCCAGTTGAGTTAAATCCATTGCTTCCAGATGCTGCACCTTCTAGCCATTCATAACGAATACCAGGAATGATCAATAACTTTTCTGTAATTCTAAAAATATTTTCAAAAAAGACAGCAGCATTATTTGATTTAAAACGAATATCTCTTGGATAAAGTCCTTCGATACTGATATCATAGTTTGATCCTGTAGTACCTTTCCCGTCTGCTAATCTGTGGGTATAGCCTGTGTAAATCCTGATCCCAGCGGAAATGGTGTTTTTCATTTTCCCAGTAGCATAATCAGTTATGATTCTACTCTCAAGTCCATAGTTCCTGTATTGATCTACATTAACAAGGCGGTTATTAAATTGATTAGTAGCATTATTGATACTATCTTTTACTAAGATAGATTGCAAAAATCCAACACTATTTCGGTCGCCAATGGTTCCGAAAAGTTTTGTATTCCAACGACTATGGTCATTGATTTCATATTCAATTGTGATGGCCGGTGTGGTCCATTTGATATCCATCCAATTCCTGCTCCTAAAACTTTGTT
>JBILAW010000060.1:0-11112 GCA_044354025.1 Sediminibacterium sp. | reverse complement strand
ATCTATTGTATTTAGAACCTATCAATGTTCAACTCAAAGATGTAGTTGTTAATGGGATAGATGCTAATAAATTATTTTCAAATGTACTCAATAATCGTTCAAAAAATTATGGAGATAGCGCTATTCAAATGGTTGGTTTTTACAGAGAATCAATAAAAAAAAGACGTACTTATGTCTCTGTTTTAGAATCTATTGTCAATATTGAAAAAATGCCATTTTCAACAGGTGTGCAAGATCAAGTCAATATTTTAAAGGGTAGAAAAAATGTTGATTATACTAAATTAGATACTATAAACTTTAAATTAGAAGGAGGTCTTTTTACATCCTTATTTATTGATTTAATAAAAGAGCCAAGTAATATATTCTCAGAAAATGTATTTGATTTGTATAATTTTCGCTTTGAGGATATTACCCAAATTAATGATAAAGAGGTCTTGATTATTTCTTTTAAACAGAAATCAACCCTTGAAGACCCTGATCCATTATATAGCGGAAAATTATTTATTGATGCAAAAAGTCTTGCTATCATAAGTGCAACCTTTAAACTTAATGTTGAAAACAGAATCAAAGCAGGACTAATTTTTACACGAAAAAAACCAAAAGGACTTGTTCTTTACCCAACAGAAGTTAGCTATCAGGTTGATTACAGACAACAAAATAACAAATGGATATTTTCTTATTCTCGTGGAGATATTACATTTAAATTAAATTGGGATAAATGGATATTTAATACTAGCTATAATACTACTTTTGAATTGGTTAATACTAATTGGGAAAATCAAGACAGTCAGGCTCAAATAAACACTCAAAAATTGAGCCCCTACGTAATTATGTCTGATAGAATTTCCAATTCTGTAGACCTTAATTTTTGGGGTGAATATAATATCATAGAACCTGAAAAATCCATTGAGTCAGCTATCATAAAAATTCAAAGAAAAAAGTTGAAACAGATTTCAATTGAATAAATATCAATTTTTAAATCTAAATATATCTATGCTTTCTTTAAAACCCTTTGTACTGCTTTTTACTTTTCTATCACTTTCTCTATTTTCTTTGGGTCAAGATCGTTATAAAATAAGGACTGGTGATCCAAACGGTATTAATAAGTGGTATATGGGCAGACAAATTGCACAGGTAATGAGCCATTATGGAATAGATTGGCTTGAAAGGCAAGAAAGAGAAATGGAAGAAAACACCTCTCTATTATTAAAAAATTTAGCTGTTAAACCAGGTATGCTTATTGCTGATATAGGAGCGGGTAGTGGCTACCATAGTGCATTACTTTCAAAAATGGTGGGAACTGGTAAAGTTTTTGCAGTAGACGTTGAGCCAGAAATGATTGCTTATTTAAACGAAAGGATCAAGCAGGAAAAATTATCACGTATAGTTCCTGTCTTGAGTACTGAACAAAAAGTGTCTTTACCAGAGAATACCGTTGACATGATGTTGTTAGTAGATGTTTACCATGAATTTTCTTATCCTTATGAAATGGCACTATCAATGCGAGCAGCATTAAAACCAGGTGGTAAATTAGTGCTTGTTGAATTTAGATCCGAAGACAAATCTGTACCAATTAAAACTATTCACAAAATGAGTGAAGCGCAGGCTATTAAAGAATTTAAAGCAGCAGGATTTACATTTGATAAAAATATAGACAATCTTCCATGGCAGCACTGCATGGTTTTTATTAAGCAGTAACAAAAGATTAGCACTAAACCATGGCAGTGAAGTAAATCAGTCAATAATAATTCAAAATTATTATTTGTAACCCTAGTATGTCTGTAATTAATAATTCTATCAATGTTTTTAACGAGCCATTAATGATTTGTGGGACAAGTCCAATGACGGGTGCATATAGAGATGGTTGCTGTAATACTGGTATGAACGATTTAACTATGGACTACCCTCCATCTGGCTTTAAAGGTTTAGTAAAGGGTGATAAATGGTGTCTTTGTGTATCAAGATGGATAGAGGCATATCAAGCCAATATTGCACCTCCAATTATATTAAAATCGACACATATTAAGACTTTAGAGTACATCTCACTAGATGAATTAATGAAGTTTGACTATAAACCACTGATAAATGACTAGTACAGATTGGAATGAATTCAATAATAGATTAGAAAAGACATTCAAGTTTAATGACTACAATGAAGTGGTTGCTTTCTCAAACCAAGTCATGCAAATCGCCATTGAATTAGACCATCATCCCGAAATACATATTCATTACAATTTTGTAAAAGTGTATATTACTGATTATGAAAAAGGGGCTGTCTCGGAAAAATGTCACTGGTTTATTAGTGCCGTCAATAAGATTAAACTTTAAATATCCTCTGCGTGCCGAAAACACCCCCTGAATTCGGTTAAAATCGGTTGATTTCCGTTTTGTGAAAACATAATTAACTACAAATCAAGGACTTACGTTAAATCGTGGGTCCTTTGCTACGTGAGGTTTGCATGAGGTTTTGCGTGAGGTTTTTGTCATTTCTTACCGAAAATATGAACCTTCAAAGCAGATATTTCTACTCACTTATATTCATCTTAAATTGAATTAACTTTATCAAAACGTCTATGAAAAAAAGTACTTTAGTTAGAAAATAATTTTCACTTTGTAAGAGCTAAAAAATATAATCACCTACTGAATAATTTGAGTAAAATAATTTTCATATAATTATAAAAAATTGAAATATGCTAGCATCGGTGATAATTCCTTACTATAAAGACCTGGTGGCACTAGAATTGGTATTAACAGCACTCAACAATCAATCTGCAAAAAACAGGTTTGAGGTAGTGATTGCTGAGGATGACAATGATCCGGAAACAAAAATATTTCTCGATAAACACAAAGCTTCTTTTCAATTTGAAATACAACATGTAAATCAAGAAGATAAAGGGTATCGTAGATCCAAAGCATTGAATAATGGAATAAAAATAGCTAAAAATGAATTGATTATTTTTATTGATGGAGATTGTATCACTCACAAGCATTTTATAAAAAATTATCTTGCAGAGGCAAAAGAAAACCTCTTGTTGTATGGAAGAAGAGTCAATTTGGGCGAAAAAATTAGCAATCAATTGCGGCAATCAAAAAAACTTTTTTCTCTTAACTTGTTTTCTTTGCTGCTGAGTGATAGCAGCCGAGTAACAGAGGGTGTATACATTCCATTTTATCCAAATTCTTTAAAAAGTAAGCGGCAGCCTTGGGGCTGTAACATGGGTACTTTAAAGAAAAATATTATCGCTATCAATGGTTTTGACGAAGATTACCAAGAGTGGGGTCCCGAAGATCTAGACTTTTACCACCGCCTGATACAATCAGGGGTTACTTCTAGGTCAGTTAAATTCCAATCAATTATTTATCACTTGTATCATACTTCCAAGGGAGCAGCAGACGTTATAAAAAGGGGAAAAAAAATATTCGATGAAAAAGTAATTAGCGGAATAGTTTTCTGCAAAAATGGTTTGACAAAAATTTAAATAAAATAATTTATGTTAATAGTACACTTGAGAGGTGGATTAGGAAATATCTTTTCTATTCACACCCTAGCTCTTCTACTTTGGTAAAAGGTATTAGTGGGTTCCAAAAAAAAGGAAATACTTAGTTGATATCGCTTTTAACAAAAGAGCTGTTCATGGTTGCGCCAAACATGCTTTCAAAAGCGATTCCAAAAATAACCTCTCCTTTTTCAAGCGCCGGCACCACAAGCCGAATACTGTTTTGTAAGCTATGTTGGGGCCTAAGTGGCGCCAATTTATTTAAAAGCAAATTTTCCTGTTTTACCAGCTTTTTATTTTTAATAAATACAGCAACAAGATGGGCTGGAAATTCAGGATGATTAAAATTAAAATTAGTTGGTCCGTTGTTTACAATAGTGATAGGTATGGTAATGGTGTCTCCTGCTTTTAAAGAATAGGCACTGGGTGCGAAAACAATTTCTAAAGCATGTGTTGTTTGTAAATTGTTGGTGAAGAAACCATCAAATTCCTGATTGTTGACTTTGTATTTTTTAGACAATCCATTTGCTTTTACTGCAACAAACACTTTTTTTCCTTGCATGGAAAGCTCTTTTCTCCATAAATCAAATTGTGTTTGTCTGGATTCCAAGGAACTAATCACCGTCGCTTCTTTACCCGTATAAAAATGATAAATAGAGGGGTTCTGAAAAGAACCCGTAAACACAACGGGCGCCGTTCCAGCAATGGATTCAATGGCCTTAATTCTTTCTTCTTTTCCACTAAAATCTGTGTTGTCTGGCAACAGTGGGCTTATTAGTAAAAATCTTGCAGCTACCAATAATAGCAAAGAATAGGCAACCCATTTATGGATGTATTTTGAAAGGGTCTCGTTGTTAAATGAAAATTCAGTAATTAATATTAGCATGGGAATAGAGGCTGCCACTGTCCAGTGGGGTTCTGCATGTCCTCTGAATGTAGTAAGTGCAAAAAAGGATATAAAACCAATAATGATAAAATAAAGGCTCCGCTCAAAATCATTAATGCCCTGCTTTTTACTAAACACATATACCAATGCGCCAAAAGTGAAAGGATTAAAAATGGCAATTTGTGTAGGAAGGTATTCGAAAAAATAAATCCACTTAAATCCACTCGAGCGATCAACTAGGTGATATCGAAAACTAGGAAACTGATTGCTATATTGCCACCAAAAATGAGGTGCCGCTATACCCAATGCCAGTAGGCCTGCCATCCAAAACCAACCACTCTTTAGCAATTTTAAATTGGATAATACTACCAAGCCAATTAACATTACCCCCTGGTATTTACTATAGACTAGTCCGGCCATAGAAACGGCAATAAATAATGCATTGACCAGACTTTGCTTTTCTAAAAACTTTTTATAGGTATATAAAAAAAGTGCTGTGAAAAATAAAAGAGGCACATCTGGTGTGGTGATAAAACCATAAGCCGAAAACATGACCATGGATGCAGCAATAATAAAAAACAGGAGCACCTTATTTTTATCTGCTTTTTGTTGGTTTATTAGCTTCCAAACTATCCAAAGGGTGATGGGTTGTAGCAAAACGGTAAAAAAACGGGGGGCCAAATTGCCTGTGAACAATTTGGATCCTAAAAAGGTAAGTAGGCCTACCAAGGGGGGATGGTCAAAATAGCCCCAGGCCAAATTTTCCCCATATAATACATAATAAGCTTCGTCGGCATTGATTTCCGTAAAAAGGGCCTGTCCCAAATTTATGAAAAACCAGGATCCCAATAATACCTCAAACAGCCTGATTTTATCTCGGAACGGGGATAAGAGCGGAAGAATGTATTTCAAGATCTATATATTAAAAATTAAAAAAAAATATGTAAGTCTAAAGTGTAAAGATATTCTCATTTTTTCATAAAAATGAATGATTTGAACTATTGGTTAGCTCAACCTTTGATAAAAAGGCTTGAAGCAGTGGCATTTTTAATATCCCAAACGGTAGATTTAAAAAACTACTAGGATGGATAAGTCACATGTAGTAAGAAGAAAACAGAAAGCATGACATTAGCCCAAGATTTTGCGTGATATTTTTAAAAAAGAGACCCCTATTGCTAGAGGTCTCAGTCGTATTTTTACAAACTTAAATTGAACTAGTTATTATTTTTGAGATGCCGCAAACTCCTCTTTTAATAAAGTTGGATCAAAAAAACGACCTCCACTTATAATTTTGTCATCTTTCCAATAGAAATAAGCATGTACGGGAGTTGTACTTTTATTTTTTGTAAATTTCCCCGTTCCAGACCACATACCCCACCAGCCTGTAGCGGTAACTCCATTCTTGCTAACAAAAGTTCTTATGTTATCGGTTGTTAAACTTATATCACTAAATAACTGATGCGCATTTCGAGTGTCTTGCATAAATCCTACACGACCACCTGGATTTACTTTAGTTACTCCGTTTTCTTGGTTATTAGAAAATTGATCGCTAAATTTTAACGTATCAGCAACTATTTCATAAACGACGCTTGAGTCATTTTTGGTATAGGATTCAAGTAATTGTCTTACTTTAATTGTTTTTGCATCTAAGGTAGTCCAAGTGCCAGTGTCTTTGTCCTCTTCAGAAGTTTCAGCTTTTTTTGTTTCTTGGTTTGTACAAGCAATGAATGATGCTGATACAAGAAAACATAATAATATTTTTTTCATATTTTTTGTTTTACGTTTAAATTCTAATTACTATTTTGAACTAAGGTCTTTCCTATAAAAAAGCATTTCATGCCACACTTCTGTAACACTATTTTGCATAGTTTCAGTAAATCTAATATAAGAGAATCTGCCATGGATTTTTTCATATGTATCTTTGACTTTGTTATTGTTAGAAAGTGCTTTATCTTTTAATCCATTTGGATATCTAGTCACTACAGCATATTGATTAGGTCCTGAAGAACTAGATGCAAAAACTGCAACAGATTGCCCAAGTGCTTTCCAAACAGGCCTTAAGCTTTCAAGAAAAGTATACATTTGAAATCCTTGTCCTAATTTTGGAAAATAATGTGCGATGCTGATTTTGTCAGCCCAGTCATTTAGTCCAGTGGTGCTAATTGAATCCTGGAAAGTAGAATAACCCATACTTCCCCTTTCTGTAAGGTGAATAGCTACATTTTTGTTCCAGTCAATAGTGTGTTCAGTACCTAAATTGCCTCTGCTGTCAATGCCCTCCCAACTGTTTGGGCTTTCGCTGATTTGGTAACCACCCGCGTCTGGTCCAGATACAATTTCAAAAATACGAGCACTCCATTCACCAGTATGATACTTCTGGTAATGGGCAGAAACTGCCTTTTCAAATTCCAAAACTTTATCAACTTTTGCGAATACTCTATTAGTACTAATGACATTTTTTTGGCTCATTCCAAAAAATGGAATAAGGATTAATAAGGAAAGAAATTTTTTCATACGTGTTGATTTAGAAATAGGGTATAGCCTATTTCATTAATTAAATAAAATTCCTAGGAATGATAGTGATTACAAGAATTGTAAATAGAATTGTTGCGTTAGAATTGCAATAGTCTGAGTGATTTACAGTTATAAGGTAAGTATAATATATTAAACAATTATACCATAGTCACGCTGCGTGCCGAAAACACCCCTCAAATCGGGTCAAATCGGTTGACTTCCTTTTTCTAAAAACATAACTGACTACTAATCAATGCCTTCATTATATCCAATTTATGCTGAGTATTTACACCCACAGGAGTAGCATTGTGTATCACAAAAAGAATTAGATTAACTTTGATGCCATGAAGGAACTAATCTATGTTTTTATTGGTGGTGGCTTAGGTAGCTTAGTTAGGTTTTTACTTGGCAAATGGGTAAACGCTTTTCATAATTCTAATTTCCCTTTTGGCACATTTACAATCAATATTATTGCTTGTTTTATTTTGGGTTTTATGATTGGTTTGGCCGATCATAAACAATTACTTTCACCAGCTTCACGTTTATTTTGGGCAGTAGGCTTCTGCGGGGGATTTAGTACCTTCTCAGCCTTCAGCAGCGAAACACTTACACTCATTCAACAAGGTCATAACAGCACCATGCTTTTATATATTTTATTGACAGTTGTAGTTTGTCTGACTGCAACTTTTGGTGGTTTATTGATTGCCCAAAGAATTTAATTCAATTAGAAGCTCCAGCTTCCTTCTTCCAGCTCCGCTTCCAATTCTCCCTTATCCCATCCGCAATAGCCGATAAAAAGTTGAATTTCCTGTGGATTCGCACCCCCGGTGTTAATGGCTTGAATCACTTGATTCATATCACCACCCAAATAAAGACCATTGGGTATTTCTTTGCCCCCATCAATGAGGTCGGGTCGCTTGTGCAATACAAAGAGGTGATCTCTATCAACAGGGCCGCCATCCATGAGTGGAAATGGATTAGCATGACTGAATTCAATGAGTTCGTGCAACGATTTCCCAAAGGGTTTATTGGTTACAAACCCGGTAGTTCCTGCTTCATCGTGTTCAACTATTAGAATGCTTGTATCCTCGAAGAAGCTGCCATTTAACGCGGCAGTGCTTTTTATTTTCATATACTTTGTTATTCGTACTTTTACGGATCGGTAATTTTCAAAATTAGGAATCTGCTTCATTTAAATAGCACTTAATATAAAATAAATGGTCAATCTATTATTAAAAACAGCATTGGGGAGACTAAGAATTGTAGCATTTATTGAAGGTTGCTCTTTTTTACTTTTAGGTTTTACGATGATTTTAAAATACAAATTTTCAATGCCAGAGCCCAATTACGTTGTTGGTTTGGCTCATGGAATTCTTTTTTTGCTTTATATCGTTTTACTGCTTCAAGTTTCATTTTTATATCGCTGGAGCATACTCAAAATATTTATGGCTTTTTTAGCTTCACTTATTCCGTTTGGAACTTTTTATGCAGATAAAGTACTTTTTAGAAAGTTGAATGCTTAAAATTTTCCCAGCCCCAAGAAGGCAAGGGCTTCTCAATAGGTTTAGTGATATCAAATGTAACTGTGAACAACCTGTCGGAACCTATGCGACGTAAATTATAAGTGAATGTGGTATCATTGATTGTGATCCACCAAACATTTGTAGCTGCTGCAGGTATTGTTTTTACTGTCAATTGGTCTGCGGAAAAAACAGCAATGCCAGGCAAACCTGTATTTGTTGTCGTTCCTCCGTACATCGTTACAGCATCATTTGTTCCATCTTCGTGTCGATGGTCGTGTTTAAGCTCGATTCTGTCTTTCAGTTTGGTTAATATCCAAGTTCTACTCCTATTATCTCCAACATTAAATGGAATCAATAATTGACCATCTGCACAAGACAATACATGCATCACTAATCGCTTCCCGCTAAAACCATCATTGGCTGTTGCACCACTAGTAATGGTTCCTTCGTATGTTTTACCACAATGTTGCTTAAGTTGTTGCCAAAATTGATCAACTCCTAAGGTGTCGCCATCAATTGGTTGCTGTTTCAAAAAAATTGATGTGGAAGAGATAGCCCAAGCATTACTTAAACTAAGCATTGAAAGCATTAAGGCAAAAAAGGTATAACGAACTCTAGGCATATTAAACGTTTTAAATAATGAATACCTAAGTTAAGTATAATTCATCTAATTAAAATTAAGGACTGTGGCAGTCATCAATTTATTCATAAATGTTCAAACTCATTGGTCTTTTTTAAAAATCCCTGCTACTAAAAAGCCCATTAATGCGCCATATAACGTGCTATTAATTGGTTTGGAAGTAATCATACATGTTCCGCTAGAACATCCTACAAATTTCCAATATAAGAAACCAGCAATAGCCCCAAGGGTAATACCTATTATGTTTAATTTATGCTTTTGAAATAGTAAAGTCATAGTGATTAAAATTTTGATTGAAGTCCAAACCAAGAACCACCATTATACACTTCAATTCCTGCAGATTTTAATACAGATTTAGCCATGCTGCTTCTAGCACCACTCTGACAAACTGTAATTACAGGTTTATTCCACTTTTTAATAGTACTTATTTCTCTTTGAATTGCATTTACAGGAATATTTTTGGATCCCTTAATATTACCTCTATCAAATTCTTGAGGAGAACGTACGTCTACAATAATGGCACCTGCCTCTTTGAGTGCTTTAAAATCAGTTCCAGGGCCAAATAGTTTTTTGAAAAAGCTGAACATATTCATGATTTTTTATGATGTTATATAAACTAAAAATTCCTCCTCCACTTAAGCAATACACAACAATTGGTTTTGCATAGTGATATATTTTACTTGCACAAAAGTATATAAATCCAACACCTTATTGGGTGATATATATCACATATACCTTATTTGAAGGAATGTAATATTTGTCACAAAGTAGCGCCTTTTAATAAAGTAATTTTGTAAAAATAAAATCATGAGAAATTTATTGACTAAAATTGATTTTACACTCACTTTTAGATTATTGCTGAGCATAGCTTTAGGTTATACAGGGTATACACAAAATGATTACATGTCAGGTATATTTGGCGTATTCTTGGCTATCTATGCAATCATAGCTGCAAAATATAAAATTGGTTGTGGATATAGCGGATGTGGCTATACACCAACTTATAGGTCAAAAACGGAATTGGTTAAAAAGGGGGAAGATGTAGATTTTACCGAAATAAAATAATGATAGGCTGGTGTTCAACAAGCGAATACATTAGTACAACTATTAAATAAGCATATAGTATAGTAGTATACTTATTGCGCGTGGAAAACACCCTCTGAATTCGTTTGTCAACCAGGTAATTGTATGCTGTGTCATGAGCATACTCCTCAAATTTGTTTTAAAGAATTTTTTTTATTATCTCAGTGCAAGCTGGAATAGAATTAATTCAATTTGAGTTTTCTTTTTACATACATTAATTAGACTATATGCATTGATTCAATTCAACTCCTTCTTTTGCAAATTTTATTTTAATAAATATAATTTATATATTTTATAAATATAATTTATAAAGGTATTAATATTTTTTACTATTTGTTATTTAATTATTAAATTTAGTTATATCAATACAATCCTGAGTTGTATTTTTTTTTAATGATTTAAAACTAAACTGCATGAAGAAATTTTATTTCGTCAAATTTTTACTTCTACTCCTGTTATTGATAGGGGTGACTCAAGCTGATGCACAGGTGTATACAGCTTCGGGAACGGTAAAAGAAAGCTTGAATGGAAATGCGCTAAGCGGTGTCTCCATTACAATCAAAGGGACCAAACAAACTACTACATCAAATAGTACGGGTAATTTTACTATTAATGTGAGTAGTAAATCGGCTGTGTTAATTTTAAAGTATGTCGGATACAAAACAACTGAAGTTGCAGTTAATGCTGATAGAGCCAATTTGAATGTAGTGATGGAGGAAGAAGTGAATTCATTGAAAGAAATTGTAATCACTGGGCTTGCATCTTCTATCAAACGTTCAAACCTTGCAAATGCCATCACAACTGTTTCTGCTAAAGATTTAATGGGAACAACACAAATTCAAACAGCAGATGGAGCATTGTATGGTAAAGTTTCTGGAGCCAATATTCGTATGAATTCTGGTGCACCAGGAGGGGGTATCAACATTCAATTACGTGGTTTATCAAGTCTTACTCAAGCTTCTGCCCCAT
>JBILAW010000059.1:0-11187 GCA_044354025.1 Sediminibacterium sp. | reverse complement strand
CAGTTTGGAAAATTAAGCTATCAGCTTCATTCAATTTTTCTACTCTGTCTTTTTCTATTTTATCAGAAGCTTCGTTTGCTTTCGCCTCGGCTTTCATCTTTTCGATTTCTTCCTTCGTTAAACCACTTCCCGCTTCGATTCTGATTTTTTGTTCTTTACCTGTTCCTTTATCTTTTGCACTTACGTTTAAGATACCGTTCGCGTCAATATCAAAAGTCACTTCAATCTGAGGTACACCTCTTGGAGCTGGTGGAATACCATCCAAGTTAAACATACCTAAGCTTTTATTTTGAGCAGCCATTGGACGCTCTCCTTGAATCACATGAATCTGAACACCAGGTTGGCTATCGCTCGCTGTTGAATAGATCTCTGTTTTCTTTGTAGGAATCGTTGTGTTAGATGCAATCATTGTTGTCATGACACCACCCATTGTTTCAATACCTAAGTTCAAAGGTGTAACGTCTAATAACAATACATCTTTTACATCTCCAGTCAATACACCACCTTGGATACCTGCACCAATTGCAACCACCTCATCTGGGTTTACTGAACGGTTTGGCTTCTTGCCAAAGAATTTCTCAACTAGCTCTTGTACTTTTGGAATTCTAGAAGATCCACCTACTAATATCACTTCATCAATTTGAGAAGTCGTGTAACCTGCATCTTTCAATGCAGCTTCACATGGCTTCAAACAACGTGCAAATAAACTATCTGCAAGTGATTCAAATTTTGCTCTTGTTAATTTTAATACCAAGTGCTTTGGAACACCGTCCACTGCAGTGATATAAGGTAAGTTGATTTCTGTTTCAGAAGAAGAACTTAATTCTACTTTTGCTTTTTCAGCCGCTTCTTTTAAACGTTGTAAAGCCATTGGATCTTTTCTTAAATCAATCGCTTCTTGATTTTTAAATTCATCCGCTAAGAAATCCATGATTACTTTATCAAAATCATCTCCACCTAAATGGGTATCACCATTGGTAGATTTTACTTCAAATACACCATCCCCTAAATCAAGGACAGAAATATCAAAAGTTCCACCACCTAAATCGAATACAGCAATTTTTTGCTCGATGTTCTTTTTATCTAAACCATAAGCTAATGCTGCTGCAGTTGGCTCATTCACAATTCTGCGAACGTTCAAACCTGCAATCTCACCAGCTTCTTTAGTCGCTTGTCTTTGTGCATCATTAAAATAAGCAGGTACAGTGATTACTGCATCTGTTACTTCCGTACCTAAATAATCTTCTGCAGTTTTTTTCATCTTCTGTAAAACCATTGCAGAGATTTCTTGAGGTGTATACATACGATCTTCAATTTGAACACGTACTGTATCATTGTCCCCTTTAACTACTTTATAACTTGCCAAGCTTAATTCACTTGCAACTTCATTAAAACGACGACCCATAAAACGCTTCACACTAGAGATGGTGTTTTGTGGATTTGTGATGGCTTGTCTTTTAGCTGGATCACCTACTTTACGTTCTCCATTTTTTAAGAACGCTACTACCGATGGCGTGGTTCTTCTTCCCTCGTCATTCGCAATTACTACTGGCTCTCCGCCTTCCATAACTGATACGCAACTATTTGTGGTACCTAAGTCAATTCCTATAATTTTTCCCATAATGATTGATTTTCAATGATTAATTCACTAACATAGTTCAATCATTATGCCATTCTGTCGAATAGGTAAAAATGGCATAAATTAGAGGTACACCCCTTAAAAAAGGGACTGAATTGGCATAAATACTTGAAAAAAAGAGAAGAAAAGGCAGAAAACTTAAACCGACTTGGTCTTAAATGTGAAGTTTTTTTGGCTCGTGTAGCTGAATATCACCACAAAGAAAGTGGTCACAATCTTAGAAAAGGTAGCATTCCATCCTAATCCCTCAACGAATACCTTCAGAAAGATATAGTTTAAAAAGATACAACCTAAGACCACTGTAAAGTAGCGCAATAACTGTTTGGTCTTGCGAACCGATGTTTCCTGAAACACCACATAACGGCTCAAATAAAAGCCTATGGGGAAAGTCACAGTAAAGCTGATCATAAAAGAAGCAATATGGGGACTGATCGTTAACCATCCAATTTGAACTGGAAGGGTCTTTAAAATATAATTATAGGAGATAAAAAACAAGAGAATATCTAATACCGTATTGCCCCCACCACATGCTGCATATCGAAAGGTTTTCAATGGCATGAACCTCCTAAATAACGGATACACCCCATCAATTAGGTCTAGAATTAATTTACTTATAAATTCGTGTACTTTCAACATGTATGCGTAAAGGTAATCTTAATTAATTACTTTTGCAGTCGGTAATCCTATTTTATGCAATTGATCCAACATTTAAAGCAGGCCACTGCAGAAGCTATTCAATCCATCTATCAAGTTCAAATCAAAACTGAACAGGTATTGGTGAATGCCACTAAGCCAGAAATTGAGGGGGATTATACCATTGTACTATTTGCTTTTGTAAAACAATTAGGCAAAAGCCCAGACGAATTGGGCAATGCATTGGGTGAAGCAATTATGGCAAGTATGCCAGGTACAATTATTGCTTTTAATATTGTAAAAGGATTTTTAAACTTTACCATCAGCGATCAATTTTGGTTGGACTATCTACAAGCCGCAGACACCAATCAATTAGTCACACCTACAACGCATCCAAAAAAAATCATGGTGGAGTATTCCTCCCCTAATACCAATAAGCCTTTACACTTAGGACATCTTAGAAATAATTTTTTAGGATGGAGTATTGCAGAAATATTGAAACTACAAGGCAACGATGTCGTTAAAACATGTATTGTAAATGATAGAGGCATTCATATTTGTAAAAGCATGATTGCATGGCAGTTATTTGCGAATGGTGCAACCCCAGCAAGTACCAATATGAAGGGCGACCATTTTGTAGGAGAATACTATGTCAAGTACAATGACGCTTACAAAGCAGAAATAGCTCAATTGATTGCTAGCGGGATGTCAAACGAGGAAGCAGAGCAAGCAGCACCTATTCAAAAAGCGGCGCAAGCCATGTTATTGAAATGGGAAGAAGGCGATGCGGAAACGATGGATCTATGGAAACGCATGAATGAATGGGTCTATGCAGGATTTGATGTGACGTATCAAAAAATTGGTTCCGACTTTTTCAAAACATATTACGAGAGCAATACTTATTTACTTGGAAAGGATTTAGTGGATCAAGGACTATCTAAAAAAGTATTCTATCAAAAAGAGGATAGTTCTGTTTGGATTGATTTAACTGGTGATGGATTGGACGAAAAAATAGTACGCAGAAAAGATGGTACTTCTGTATACATGACACAAGACATTGGCCTTGCAGAACTCAAACAAAAAGAATTCAATACAGACGCAAGTATCTATGTTGTGGGTGACGAACAAAACTACCATTTCAAAGTATTGAAATTGATTTGTCAAAAATTACAATTACCTGCATCGGACGGAATCTATCATTTAAGTTATGGGATGGTAGAATTGCCTACCGGTAAAATGAAGAGCAGAGAAGGTACTGTGGTAGATGCAGATGATTTAGTAGACGGCATGATTCAAATTGCAAAAGAAAAAACAGAGTCACTTGGTAAAGTGGATGATTTTAATGCTACACAATTAGAAAAATTATATGATACGATTGGATTAGGTGCTCTAAAATTCTTTTTATTAAGAGTAGATCCTAAAAAGAAAATGATCTTTAACCCAGAAGAGAGTATTGACTTCCATGGTTTCACTGGCCCTTTCATTCAATACACCCATGCAAGAATAAAAAGTATCCTAAGAAAAACGGGGACAAATTTAAATCAAGTAGGCAGTTCATTATTGCCATTAGAAAAAGCACTTGCAATGCAGTTGGCTAATTTTTCGGCAGAAGTCAATGAAGCGGCTGAGGCTTTAGACCCTTCAAAATTGGCGATCTATGCATTTAACTTAGCTAAATTATTCAATAGCTTCTACGCAGAATTGTCCATTGCCAATGCGGAATCAGAAGAGAAGAAAAACTTAAGAATACAATTAGGAATATTGACTGCAGCTACATTAAAGCAAGCCATGCAAACCTTAGGCATTGAGGTTCCAGAACAAATGTAGATCTAGGAAATAGTAAATAAATTATTGAGAAAGTAATTGAAGTAATTATTCTCCTTCTTCAAACCCCCACTCTGTTTTTAATTGAGCAAGCTGTTCGGCAGGTAAACTACACGCATCATAATGTCCTGCGTTTCTTTTTTGACGCATCGCTTCATAAATAGTCACTGCGCAGGCCACTGAAATATTTAAACTCTGAATGATCCCCATTTGCGGGATAATAAAATTACCATCTGCTAATCCACGAAGCTCATCTGAAACCCCAACATGTTCATTACCAAAAACAAGTGCTATGGACTGCGTAAAATCAATCGCATGCAGGTCGATGGCGTCACTAGTTAAATGGGTGGTCAAAATAGTTTTGAATTTTTTACGAACATCCGCTACACATTTTTGAACGTCATGGTATTCATGGATCGTTAACCACTTAATGGCACTACTACTACTTTTATAGCCAAAATGTTTATACTTAGGTAATTCTGTACTCAACACATATACTTCTTGAATACCCACTGCGTCACAGGTTCTTAATACTGCCGAGATATTATGAGGATCTTGCACATTCTCCATGATGAGCGTCAAGTTTGCTTGACGTTGGTGTAATACTTTTAATAATTTTTCGGTACGCTCTGGTGTCATTTATGTTTATTTATCAAAAGGCATTCTAAAAGCAACACCTAGTCCTGGATGTAATAATGGTTCAATCAATCCATTTTGGTTATTAAAACTATAGTTTAAGCCAACCCCATTTAATTGGGTCATTAAAAGTGGGCCATCCATATCCACATAATCCAATTGTGGTAAAAATTGTGCAATCGCAGCAGATCCTATCACAGATTCATTCATACTACCCATCATCACTTTTAATCCCAATGCTCTTGCTTCTTGAATCATGCGTAGGGCTGGCGTTAAGCCACTGCATTTTGTGAGTTTAATATTAATGCCATCAAAATAATTCGCACAAGTGGCAACATCTTTTTCAAACACACAAGATTCATCTGCAAACAAGGGCAGCATCCCTAGTTGTTTCAATTGTGCCATCCCTTCCCAATTGTCTTTTGCCAATGGTTGCTCTACTAATTCAACGCCTAAATTAGCCAATGCTGGAATTTTTATAAGTGCTTCTTCGGTTGTCCATCCAGCATTGGCATCTACACGAATGGGTTTGTCTGTATGCTTTCTTAATGCAGTGATCATTTCAATATCATAGTCGGTGCCCACTTTCACTTTATAAATAGGCCAAGGATGTGCTTCCATTTTTTGCACCATCTTTTCTATTGGATCAATTCCTAATGTGTAATCACAAATAGGTGGTTGTTCAGTACCTGTCGTTTCCCAATGCGTGTTCCACAATTGATGCAGTGGTTGTTTTTTCATTTGACCCCATAAATCCCATCCAGCCATATCCAAAGCACACACTAGAAATGGATCATTCGGGAAAAGATGGTGTAAAAAATGCCAAAATCTTTCTGGGTCAATCAAGGCAAATTTTTCAATTAATTTTCTTTGTTTCTCCAACTGCTCCATCATGGATGCAACCGTTACATTGTAATATACAATTGCTGGAGCTTCTCCAAAGCCTGACCAATTACCCAATGACAAACGCACCATCAAACTATGTTGATGCGTCTTTGTCCTGCCATTTGAAATGGTAAATGGATATTCGAAAGGTAAACTCTGTTCCCAAAAATCTAATTGCACTTGTTCTAATTTTAATTATGCTCTTCCACTTGATTGAATCAACTGGAACCATTCTTGATTAAATTGTTCTTCCTTTAATAACTGCTCCAAACTAAGATGCATTCTATACCTCCAATAATGTTTTGGATTGGCAGGTATGTTAATGCGTTCTTCATTTGGATCCGATCTGCGTAGGGATTCATCTATCCCAATAAAATCTTGCAATTGGAAAATGGCCCACATGGCAGGTGAATATAAATGTTGTGATAAAATTGCTTTATTGATCCATCCATCACAATAGATTGGTGCTTTCCCCAACTGCCCCATTTCGTAATTATAAAACTGCTGGGTCTTTGCGCTATCTTCTTCCCACCATCCCCTAATGGTACTTGTATCGTGAGACGAAGGTGTGACTACACTTAAATAAGGTGCATCATTCGGATGGAAGAAGGTTTTATGACTTGCCTTTGGCATTCTTTGTACCTCTAAACTTAACATCCCCAATTGATGCATCACATCTGGCACACAGGATGGCACCAATCCTAAATCTTCCCCACAAATTAACATATTGGTGGAACGCTTTAGCATCGGTAGTTTTTGCATTGCTTCTTTTGCCCATGCAGCATCCTGACGTTTAAAGAAATAGTCAACATACAATTCATTCAATAAGTATTGAGTGCTTTCATTTAACTGTTTAAATGAACTTGTATTTCCAATATTAAATCTAAAATGATATTGTTGTGGTTGTTCCCCTTCAATCAAAATGACATTTGCAATCAAATTGTATAAACCATATTTGATTTTGTCATTGAATGGGTTTTGTTCCTGTTGCAAAAAATAAGCTTCTACTAAGCGTTGTGTTTTAAAAGCAGATAACAATGCATAATGTCCATCTCCAATTGATTCTAGGAAATTGGATTTAATATAATCATTGTCATATCCAAATACTTGAAACAAAACCGTTTCATTGATAAAGGGCATGGTAAATCGATCGTGATCAAAGGCAATCCCTTTAGCGTTAAATTCATTGATGTTAACTGGTATTGCTGGAACAAAATGCCCCAAGATCCCTTCTACTGCATGCATTGGTATACTCCAAATTCTAAAAAATCCTAAAATATGATCGATCCTAAATGCATCAAAATAGTATTTCATTTGATCAAACCTTGACTTCCACCATGCAAAACCATCGGCTGCCATCTTTTCCCAATTGTATGTTGGGAAACCCCAGTTTTGACCTGACACAGCAAAATCATCTGGCGGCGCACCTGCCTGAATATCCATATGAAATAAATGAGGATGCTGCCAAGCATCTGCACCAAAACGATACACCCCAATTGGAATATCACCTTTTAAGACCACACCCTGCGTATGTGCATAATCTGTTGCTGCTTTTAATTGAAGGTGCAAATGAAATTGCACATAATAAAAGAAAGCAATAGCAGAATAAGTTTTTGATTGTACATCAACCAACTGATCTATTTCGGCTGTATTGAATTTAGCATGACTAGGCCATGCATTAAAATCTACAGAGCCATGCAAATCCCTCAAATAAGAAAATGCACTATAAGGTACTAACCATGCTTGATTGTCTTTAAAAAATTGTTTGAATGCAGGTGTTGCTAAATCTCTTTTACCATTGATTGCATACACCGTTTTTAATGACTTCCACTTTGTAGTAAGCACTGCTTCGTAATCGATCACTGACAATGCATTGTATGTGGCTTGTTGCACAATTGTATCTTGAATTAAATCGGCTTGTCCTGGATCTATGATTTCTGATAACCTGATATACATTGGGTGCAATGCAAAAGCAGATATGGCAGCATAGGGATATGAATCCATCCATGTATGCGTTGCCGTAGTATCATTGATTGGTAATAACTGAATTAGTTTCAATCCAATTTTTTTAGCCCAATCTGCTAATAATTTGATATCACTAAATTCACCTACACCCATGCTTTGATTGGATCTTAATGAAAAAACAGGAATAGCGACCCCTGCTCCTTTCCATTGTGTTTGTACTAGATGTGCAAATCCATCTTGTACAAGTACTAATTTGTTTTTACCAACTGGTTCATACAATACGCGATTGTTGCCTGACTCAAATGAAACAAATTTCTTTTGAACAGTATCATACATCCCATACTTGTACACCAATGGAAAATCACAATGACTTAAATCCAAATCAATTTCAAAATAAGGTTGATCTTTTATTCTTTGTAAAGGCAATGCCTTCGCTGCATCCCATCCACCAATTTCCTTTGACTCGCCAAGGATACAAATTGTTTGATCTGGCGCAAGTAAGGGTGCTTTAACTCTAAATAGATGGGTTGAATTCTTATTAGGAATAACTGGCTTGACTGCAGTACCAAAACTTTTTAATAAAACATTTTCAAAAGGTGCAGTATAAAATGCGTTGTCAATAGATCCAGTGAAATTCCATGTATCAATTAAAACCAATTCCTTTGTTGCGAATTGATTTGCCATGATGGATTTATCTGAACCCCAATCAAAACTTCTGGTGCCATCTTCATTTTGTATAAAGTAACTATATTGAATGGCCCCCTCCTCTAATAAACCTTTTGTTACTAAATGTAATACCCAATAATCCTCATTTAAATAAACCATTGGAATAGCTTGTTCAATATTGCCATTGCCTAATAATGGATGGTTACCCGTAATAAAAATAGCTTGACCAAAACTGGTCTTATACTTTAAATGAAAATTCAATTTCTCAATCATAGACAATCATTTTCGAATGGCATTAAAGGTAATTACAAATTCAATGAAATAGCCTTTAGTAACCAAATTATTGTATCTTGCTTGTGACCAAGAAATGGATCAATGGACAAAATAATTATCTACACAGACGGCTCGGCAAGAGGTAATCCAGGACCAGGTGGTTTTGGCGCTATTTTGATCTGGGGTGAGAAAGTTAAAGAGATTGCAGAAGCATATCGTTATACCACCAATAATCGGATGGAACTATTGGCAGTGATCAAGGCAATTTCGATCTTAAAGACAAAGCAATTACCCATTCTTGTGTATACTGACAGTAAATATGTAGTTGAATCTGTAGAGAAAAAATGGTTGGACAACTGGATTAAAACAGACTTTAAAGGCGGCAAGAAAAATAAAGACTTATGGCTTGCATACTACGAGCTTTCTAAAATATATAAAGTAAAATTTCACTGGGTAAAAGGCCATGCAGATAACCCCTATAACAATCGTTGTGACGAACTAGCCACCATGGCAGCAGATACAGGTCCTTGGGAAGTAGATGCGTTTTACGAAGCAATAGATCCCAAGAAATAAAACTATCATACAAAAAAAAGCCCCTCATTTATTTAAACGAGAGGCTATAGAATATGCTTACTTAAAATTAGCTTCTAACTTTAATGGCTTTCAGTGTTGGTTGAATTAATTTAAAACCACCAAACATCACTGCGCCAAAAACAAATGTACCAGCTAAGCTGTACCCGTAAAATGGTAAACCATCTATCATCGTTTGCATTAACCCTGTAGCATTCAAAGGACGTTGGTAACCGCCAAAGCTTGCCCATACCATAAAATTAGAAACAAGAAAATAGACAGTGGGTGCAGCGATAAAATTTCCTACAAATTTGCTTACTCGGTTGGTTTGTAAACCAAAACCGAATATAGCTAAAGCAGCAATTAACAAATAGTTCTGCCATTGTCCATCATAAAATCCTTGAATTGGACTTAAGTGATTTACATACAATCCTTGATACATTAAATCAGACAAGAACATAGAAACGAGTGGCAACAAAAAAGCAAAATGTTTATTTTTCACAAATAATGAACCACTAAACAAGGCAATTGCAATTTGTGGGGCAAAACCAAAAGGTCTCCCTGGTAACACTCTATATAAAGCACTTGTTACAATCATGATTATTAAGGCAATTACGATTTCTTTGTTCAGTTTCATCAGATGCTATTTAATTTTTTCTTTTAATAAAACAAATATACAAATTTGGCTTGTTTTATGTTGGATTGATTTTCCTCAATTGTGTATAAATCGATTATGGTACAAATGATTTGAATAAAACAGCCGTTTCGGACCCAGATTGTTGGATTTGAAAGGACGTGCCAGCCTTAACTCCAGCCAATTCCCCCGGCTTTAAATCAATCCCATTGATATTGGCAGCACCTTGCATCACTAAAAATTGCTCAAAGGAATGGGTCTCATTTGTGTAAGATTCCCCCTGTGTTAGCTGTATTTTTGTTAAACCAAAATCGGGTACTGGGCAAGGAAATTGTAACTCATTGGATGCCATATGATCCCCCTTTAAAATACTAGGATAAGTAGGTTCAAAATGAATATGTTGAAGTAGCTCCTCAATATCAATATGCTTTGGCGTTAACCCCCCTCTTAAAACATTGTCACTATTAGCCATCAATTCAATATTCTGTCCTTCTAAATATGCGTGTAAGAGCCCTGCACCCTGAAACACCCCCTGGTATTTTGGCACATTGACAATATTTAAAATGTAGATGGACAAAATTCCTTTATCTATATTGGAAGCTGGCACTACACCACCATAATATCGATTGGCCCACCAATGTGGATGTGCTTTATCAACTTTTCCGGCAGCAACTTCCTCGACCGCTAATGCCAATAATGGTTTTAAAATAGCATCTGCAGCTGCTTGATCCAGGCGCATAAAATGACTGTACAAACCTGCATAATCATCCATGCCAAAAATGGGCAATAGATTTTGTAATGGTGCAAGACTTGTTAACCTTTCTTTAAGTGCAATGGCTGGCATGAAACCGTGTAATAACCAAAAATCACTCAAGGCCACCATCACTTCTGGTTTATGATTCTGATCTTTATAATTTCTATGGGGCGCATCAATAGGTAGGCCCGCAATTTGTTCTTTTTTAAACCCTTTCTCAGCATTTTCCTTTGAAGGATGCACTTGAATACTCAACATTTTTTCGACATCCAAAATTTTAAATAAATATGGTAGGCTTCCAAATCGGTCTGCCGTCTTAGCACCTAAAAATTGAATTGTATTTTCTGCGATCAATTGATCTAATGCCATAGCACCATCAGCTGTTTCCACCATTGCAGGAGCGGATGGATGCGCGCCCATCCAATATTCTGCAAAGGGCTTACCAATGGTATTGTCTACATGCATCAATTGAGGAATGAATGATTTACCACCCCACTCATAATGCCTATGAATCCCATGTAATTTATACGCTGTGTTCATTTACTTCTTTTAACTATTTTCCTGTTTACTCTAAATAAATTGAATCTACTTAAATCCATTTAAAATGAGTCACCATAACAAAGATACTGGGTTTTTAGGCGAAAATAAAGCCGAAGCATACCTTATCAGCATGGGTTTTTCTATCCTTTTTAGAAATTGGCGCTACAA
>JBILAW010000058.1:0-11196 GCA_044354025.1 Sediminibacterium sp. | reverse complement strand
GCAATGCGTGTATGCGTTTTCTCATTGTCAAAGATCCAAGAAGCAAACATCATTAATACACCTAAAAAAGCCGAAGCAATAATTGCGTTCATTATAAATTCATTTAATTATTTGATAAACAATTGTTGTAATGTATCTGCAGTTAAATGAAATAATGGAGCAGGATATACTCCAGAAACAATCACTACAACTAATAATACAATCAATACAAACTGTGCAGGCATATTCGGTGCTTGCATCTTACTCATTTTTTCACTCACTTCGCCATAAGCACATTTTTGTACCATATTCAAAGTATAGATGGCTGCCAATACCACACTTACTCCCGCAGCTGCTGCAATCCAAGGATTGAATTGGAATAAACTATTTAACATTAAAAACTCGCCCACAAATGCATTGGTTAATGGTAATGCGATATTGGCGAATGCAAATCCAACAAGCAAAATACCCAATGTTGGATTTTGTTTAGCAAGACCACCCATCTCTTTTAAAGACCTTGTGCCTGTTTGTTGCTCTATAATGTCAGCGATGATCCAAAGACCTAATACATTGATTCCGTGTGAAAATAATTGTATCAAAACACCTTGAACACCAATTTCGGTATTGGTAAATAAAGCAGCACTCATTAAGCCAATATGCGCAATCGATGAGTAAGCAATCAAACGCTTCATGTCATCCTGACGAATGGCAATAAAAGAAGCATATAGAATCCCAATTACAGAAAGAGTGACAACAAAATTGGAATGCGCGCTAAACGCATCTGGGAACAATGGCATTAACCATCTCATGACACCATATAAACCCATCTTAACCATCACCGCACTCAACACCATCGTCACAGCAGTAGGCGATTGTTCATAGGCATCTGGCTGCCATGTATGTAAAGGGAAGATCGGCATCTTAATGGCAAATGCAGTAAAGAACAATGCAAATGCAGTCAATTGCTGCCCACCACTTAAAGTAGCTTGTTTAAATGATTGTATCGCAAAACTTTGGTCAGCAGTATGCGTGTAAACCAAAATGATACCAATCAACATGAATAAAGAGCCTAAGAAAGTATAGATGAAGAATTTAAAAGTCACTGCAACACGCTTCTCTCCTCCCCAAATTGAACAAAGAAAATACACCGGAATCAATGCCAATTCCCAGAAAAAATAAAACAACAAAGCATCTCCTGCTAAAAACACACCCAATAATCCTGTTTGTGTAAACAACATCAATGACAAAAATTGAGACCTATTTTTAATTTCATTTTTAGAAGTCGCAATGAATATGGCAGGAAAACTAATCCCTGTCAATAAAAGTAAAATTTTAGACAAGCCATCTGCTGTTAAAACAAATCTTGCATTGATACTTGGTATCCAGCTTGCATCAAAATTGGCTGCACCATTGAATGCAATATTCAATGCAAGTGCTAAGGTGATACCAGTTGATGCAATTGCAATATAATTTGCCTTTTCATTAGGTTTAACAAATAGCAAAATGATTGCTGCGATAAACGGAATAGATAGAATTGAAAGTAATACCATTATTGCTAAAAATTTATTGAATCAAATTATGAAAGAATCGAGTGATGGCAAGATCATTAAACCATATAAGGAATAACAAAACGATACTCAACACCATAAATAAAATATAATACCCTACTTGTCCACTCTGTATTAAACGTGTTTGTCTTGCGCCGTACTGTACTATTTTTCCAGTGCCATTTACAAAGCCATCAATGATATTTTTTTCTACCACTTCTTTCAAGAAGCCAGCAAAACGATTCAATGGTTGTACAATTGCCTTCTCATAGAATTCATCTACCAACCATTTATTGTATAAAAATTTACCCAATGCAGTTTGTGGCTCGCCGTCTGCTTGTTTACTGTATTTGCCTATTGCAATCAACAAAGCCAACACTGCAATCGTAACAGAACTTCCCATTAAGATCCATTCTGTCGTATGCGATAAATGCAAAGTATGTTCTGCTCCAATGATACTTGATAAATGCTGTCCTAACCAATGATGTCCACCTAGTATTTCAGGCACACCCATTGCACCACCCACGGCACTTAGCACAGCTAAAATAATTAATGGGATAGTCATACTTGCTGGACTCTCATGTAAATGACTTGCTTGTGCTTCAGTACCTCTAAATTGTCCCAAGAACGTGGTGGCATATAAACGGAACATATAAAATGCAGTCATTGCTGCACCAATCAATCCAAGGAACCAATAAATTGGATTTTTAGCATAAGCCGCTGCTAGGATTTCATCTTTAGAGAAGAACCCACTAAAAGGAGGTACTCCAGCAATGGCGATACATCCTATTAAAAAAGTGATATGCGTGATAGGTAATTTGGATTTCAATCCACCCATCTTACGAATATCTTGTTCATGATGCATAGCGTGAATCACAGACCCTGCAGCCAAGAACAACAATGCTTTAAAGAAGGCGTGGGTGATTACATGAAATACCGCACCAGAATAAGCACCTACACCTAAGCCCAAAAACATATAACCCAATTGACTGACTGTTGAATATGCCAAAACTTTTTTAATATCATTTTGTTTGATCGCAATTGTCGCTGCTAATAAAGCTGTGCTGATACCAATAATCGCGACTACTGTTTGTGCAATTTCACTATGGGTATAAAAAATATTTGTTCTAGTGATCATGTAGATACCTGCAGTCACCATCGTAGCAGCATGGATCAATGCAGAAACTGGTGTTGGACCAGCCATCGCATCTGGAAGCCAAGTATACAATGGAATTTGTGCACTCTTACCCATCGCACCTACAAATAATAATAAAGTAATTGCGGTGATATCTGCACTAGACAATTTTGCTAAACTTTCTGCAGTCAATACCTCTCCGTAACTCACTGTGCCTAATTTCACAATCAACCAAAAGATGGCTAATAAAAAACCTAGGTCACCAATTCTATTCATAATGAATGCTTTCTTAGCAGCATTGTTATAAGTTGTATTCGTAAACCAATAGCCAATCAATAAATAAGAACACAATCCTACACCCTCCCAGCCAATGAACATAATTACATAGTTATCTCCCAATACCAACAATAGCATGGAGAAGATAAATAAATTCAAATAGGCAAAATAGCGGGCATAATGAGGTGCGGTCTCCTCATGCATATAGGCCGTTGAATATAAATGAATTAAAGTGCCCACGCCAGTGATCACTAATAAAAATAAACTTGACAAAGCGTCTACTCTAAAGTCAAAAGGAATTTTGACAGTATCGGTATTGATGAAATCAAAATAATGCACCACGATGGCGCCTTGCTCTTGCACATTCCAGAAGGCCAATACACTAAATATAAAAGAGGCAAAAATATACCCAGTAGCTTGTATCGCAATGGTTTTTTTACTCCAAATATTGCGACCCAATCCGTTGAGTAAAAATCCAACTAAGGGCCATAAAACGATCAATCCTATTATTGTTTTCATGCGGAATTAATTCTTTAATCTGTTTAAGAAATTGATGTCAACAGAATGTGTATTGCGGTACATCATTACAATAATGGCCAATCCAACACTCACTTCTGCCGCAGCGACCACCATAATGAAGAAAACAAAAATTTGTGCATCAATACCTGCTGTGGTATTGGCTGCACCTTGCAGAGCCGCTCCGTGGTACATTTTTGAAAATGCCACTAATAATAAGTTCACTGCGTTTAACATCAATTCAATACACATGAATACGATGATGGCGTTACGACGGGTCAATACCCCAACGACACCAATGCTAAACAAAGTCAAACATAAAATGATATAATACTGTATAGACATCTCTAATGATTTTATTTATAATTATTTTTTTCCAATGATGACTGCGCCAACCATCGCACTTAAGAATAAAACACTGCTTATCTCAAAAGGAATCACATAGTCCGTAAACAATGCTTGCCCTAATGGGTGTATTAAACCAATGTTACCTTCTTTTAATAAAACTTGCTTGTCTTGAATTTGAGTCGTCTGTTTTACCACCGCAATCAATAAAGTAAGCAAACTACCAGCTGCTACCACACCAGTTAACTTCACTAATAATTGCTTTTGTGGTTCTGCATCTTTTTTGATATTCATTAACATGATCACAAATAAGAACAATACCATAATAGCACCGGCGTAAACAATAATATTGACAATCGCTAAAAATTGTGCGTTCAATAAGATATAGTGTCCAGAAATTGCAAAGAATACTAAGATCAACCACAATACACTATGTATTGGATTCTTACTAATTAATACCATCGTAGCACTTACAATTGCAAATGCAGATAATAGATAAAATAAAATGTCTACTGTATTCATAGTATTGATTATGCTTCTACTCCTCTTGCCAAAGCTAAATCACTTGCTTCGGTCATTGGATTTGGGATTAATAAATCGGGTTTGCCATAAATGAATCCTTTACGTGTGTAATTTGCAGGCGCAAATGTTTCACTTAAATAAATGGCATCTTTTGGACAAGCTTCTTCACATAAGCCACAGAAAATGCAACGCAACATATTGATTTCATATTTTGCAGCATACTTCTCTTCTCTATATAAATGTTCTTCTCCTGTTTCACGCTCTGCAGCTTCCATTGTAATTGCTTCTGCAGGACAAGCCACTGCACATAAACCACATGCTGTACAACGCTCTCTTCCTTCTTCGTCTCTATTTAACACATGCAGGCCTCTAAATACAGGACTGAATGCGCGTTGCTCTTCGGGATAACGTGTAGTCGGTTGTTTTTTAAACATATGACTAAAAGTGATGAACATCCCTTTAATGATATTAATCAAATACAAGCGTTCCCAAAAGGTCATTGGGGCTCTGCTTACTGCTTGTGCTTTGTTGGTTAATGGTTGCATGTCTTTATACAATGATTTAAATAAATTATAAATTAGCTAAGATTAAAGCACCCGTAATCAATAAATTAAAAAGTGCCAATGGAATCATCGTCTTCCATCCTAAGTTCATTAATTGATCATACCTGAAACGCGGGATGGTCCAGCGAATCCACATGAATAAGAAAACGAATAAAACGATTTTAATCAATAAAGTCCCTACACCAATCATCGCTGCAATATTGGGTGCAACAGTGGACTCATCAAAGAATGGTAAATCGTAACCTCCAAAATACATCGACGCCATAATCGCGCTACTCATAATCATATTGATGTATTCTGCAAATAAATAAAAGCCCAATTTCATAGAAGAATATTCCTGATGGTATCCAAAGTTCAATTCATTCTCTGCTTCTGGCAAATCAAATGGTGTTCTATTACACTCTGCTAATGCTGCTATAAAAAATAATAAAAAGCCCAATGGCTGATACACGATATTCCACCAGTTGCCTTGTACCTGTTGTTCTACAATGGTCTTTAAACTTAAAGATTCAGTCGTCATTAATAAAGCAATCAAGGCCAAGCCCATCGCCAATTCATAGCTAATGGCTTGTGAGGCTGCTCTTAAAGAGGACATCAATGAAAACTTATTATTAGAAGCCCATCCTCCAATCATAATACCGTATACACCCATACTCACTACTGCAAAAACATACAAGATACCAATATTGATATCTGCAATTTGTAAAGCAATTTTTCGGCCAAATAATTCAATATCTGAACCCCAAGGAATCACAGCACAAGTCATTAAGCTAGCCGTCATTGCTAATGCTGGGCCCAAAATAAATAACCATTTGTTGGCTGCTGTTGGAATGATCTCTTCTTTCATGATCAATTTGATGCCATCGGCTAGTGGTTGCAATAATCCAAAAGGACCGGCTCTATTAGGACCTGGACGATCTTGTAAAATGGCAGCCACTTTTCTTTCTCCAAAAGTGGTATACAAAGCAATGCCAAGACTACCGAAAACTACTACGGCAATCAAGATTAATTTTTCTATCACCAGCCCCCAATCAAATGCAAGAATTGTCATGCTAATATAATTATGCTTTATGAGTATTGTTTGTGTTAAAAGTATCCCCATGAGAAGGTCCTTGAATTTTACCTAAATGAATAGTAGGTTGATTCACTTCGCTTTCATCATGAATGTCCATCAATAAATGCGGCGTTCTACCATCATTCACTGCTTTGAAAGTCTCATTAGGTTTTGTTGTACCGATATTGCCCGCATAATGTCCTTGTGCAATTACAGATTGTCTGCTAATTTCACGTGGCCCTTCGATGATCCAGTCTGCAGTTTCCTTTTTATCAAAACGACAACTGTTGCAAATCCATCCTGGTTGCCCTTCTGGCGTATCTTCTATCTCACCCCATTGGTCTTTTCTTGCGGTAACTCTATATACTTCATCTCCTCTATTCCATAAAGTCACTCTTCCAGAGCATGTTGGACAATCACGATGCGCATCCATTGGTTTTAAAAACCAAACACGATTTTTAAATCGGAATGTTTTATCTGTCAACGCACCCACCGGACATACATCAATCACGTTTCCTATAAATTCATTGTCTAAACTCTTCTCAATATGCGTTGCAATTTCTGCGTGGTCTCCTCTGTCTAAAATTCCGTGTACTCTTTTATTCGTTAATTGATCTGCAGTGAACACACAACGATAACATAAAATACAACGCGTCATGTGCAATTGTATGTTCTTTCCTAAATCGTGCTTTTTAAATGTCCTTCTTTGAAATTCATATCTTGTATCCGCTTTACCATGATCAAAACTTAAATCTTGTAAATGACATTCTCCAGCTTGATCACAAATTGGACAATCCAATGGATGATTCAATAATAAAAACTCCACCACACCGGCTCTTGCATCCAATACTTTTTCACTTGTGATATTCTTTACTTCCATTCCGTCCATCACGGTGGTACGACAAGAAGCAACCAATTTAGGCATTGGTCTTGGATCTTTTTCTGAACCCTTTGATACTTCTACCAAACAAGTTCTACACTTACCGCCGCTGCCTTCCAATTTGCTATAAAAACACATCGCAGGTGGCGCAACTTGACCGCCAATTAATCGTGCAGCTTGTAACACTGTCGTTCCTGCTGGAACTTCAATGCTAATGTTGTCGATTGTTACTTTAAATAAATTTTGTTCGCTCATAGTTTATATTTCTATGTTATGCAGGTACATGAATTGGATCTGCATAGTGTTGTAAACCGAAATTGCTTGTTTGTGATAAAACCGGGTTATTGATATGCCACTCAAATTCATCACGGAAATGACGAATTGCGGCAGCAACTGGCCATGCAGCTGCATCACCTAATGGACAAATGGTATTCCCTTCTATCTTTCTTTGAATATCCCATAATAAATCAATGTCTGCTATGGTACCATGTCCATGTTCAATCTTGTGTAATATTTTTTCCATCCAACCAGTCCCTTCTCTACATGGAGAACATTGGCCACAACTTTCGTGACGATAAAAACGCGCTAAGGTCAATGTGTTTTTTACAATACATTGATCCTCGTCTAATACAATGAATCCACCAGAGCCTAACATAGAGCCTGTTGCAAATCCTCCATCACTTAAACTTTCGTAGTTCATGTAACGTGTTTCGCCAGTAGCTGTTTTTAATAATAAATTAGCAGGTAAGATGGGCACAGATGATCCTCCTGGGATACATGCTTTTAATTGCTTACCACCTTTGATGCCTCCACAATATTCGTCGCTGTAAATAAATTCTTCAACCGATATGGTCATATCAATTTCATACACACCTGGCTTGTTGATATTACCACATGCCGAAATTAATTTTGTTCCTGTGGATCTTCCAACACCAATCTTTGCATACTCCTCGCCACCCATATTAATAATGGGTACAATTGCAGCCAATGTTTCTACATTGTTCACCACAGTTGGACGTTGCCATACACCTTGTATTGCAGGGAACGGAGGTTTGATACGCGGATTACCACGCTTACCTTCTAAAGACTCAATCAATGCTGTTTCCTCCCCACAGATATAAGCCCCTGCGCCACGATGTACATAAATATTACATTCAAATCCTGTTCCTAAAATATTTTTTCCTAGCCAACCATTTGCTTTTGCTTCGTTGATTGCTTCTTCTAAAATATCTGTAATCCAAGCATACTCTCCTCTAATATAGATATAGGTATCATTAGCACCCAAAGCAAAACTTGATACAATCAATCCTTCCAATAATAAATGTGGTAAAAATTCCATCAAGTAACGATCCTTAAATGTACCTGGCTCACTTTCATCTGCATTACAAACCAAGTGACGTGGCACGCCTTCTGGCTTTGCAATAAAACTCCATTTCATACCTGTTGGGAAACCTGCACCACCTCTTCCTCTTAATCCGCTTTTCTTGACTTCCTCAACAATAGATTCGGGATTCATTTCCTTCAAAGCTTTTTCGACACTACGGTAACCACCCTCACGACGATATACTTCGTAAGTTCGGATCCCTGGTACATTTGCTTTATCTAGTAATAGTTTTACACCCATTTGAATATTTTTAACGCGTTCAGTGATTGTTTATTTTGTTACAGTTGCTCTGTATTCAGCAATAATGCTGTCTACTTTTTCTTTCGTTAAATGCTCTCTAAAAATCTTACCCACTTGCATCATTGGCGCGTATCCACAAGCACCAAGACATTCTACTAATTTTAAAGTAAATACACCATCCTTGGTTGTCTCACCTGGCTTGATGGCTAATTGTTGTTGGATATATGCAATGATATCATCAGATCCACTAATCATACAAGGTCCTGTTTGACAAACTTCAAACATGAATTTTCCAACTGGCTTTAAATTAAACATGCTGTAAAAACTTGCTACTTCATAGACTTCGATTGGCTCGATCTGTAATAAGCTAGCAACGTAGTCCATTAATTCGGTAGGTAACCAGCCATCGAAACTATCTTGCGCAAGATGCAAAACAGGCAACAATGCACTTTTTTGTTTCCCTTCCGGATAATGTGCTACCAAGCGGTTCAGCTCGGCCATTTGTATTTCATTAAAAGTATAGGTCATATCGAAAATTTCTTTTTTTATTATGCGTCTAATTCTCCAGCAATTAAATTTAAACTACTCATGGTCACCACGGCGTCACTTAACATGCCACCCTTAATTAATTCAGTATAGGCTTGATAGTAAATAAAACATGGTCTTCTAAAATGCAATCTAAATGGTGTTCTTCCGCCATCACTGATTAAATAAAAACCAAGTTCTCCATTGCCCCCTTCCACTGGACAATAAATTTGACCCTTTGGCAAATCAATCTCTCCCATGATAATTTTAAAGTGCCAAATCAATGCTTCCATTTTTGTATACACGTCTTCTTTTTTAGGAAGATAATATTCAGGCACATCCGCATGGAAGACTTCTGCATCTGCTCCTTTAAAAGCTTGCACTTTTTCGTAAGCTTGTCTGATGATAGAGATACTCTCCCACATTTCTGCATTGCGCACTAAGAAACGATCATAATTGTCTCCTGTTGTTCCAACTGGTACGGTGAAATTAAAATCCTGGTAGCTGCTATAAGGTTGGTGTACACGAACATCGTAGTCCACTCCTGCCGCTCTTAAATTTGGACCTGTAAAGCCATAGTTCATAGCACGCTCAGCACTGATGCCCCCTGTGCCTTGTGTGCGCTCCATAAAGATTCTATTTCTTGTAAATAAGCTTTCGAATTCTTTAAGCACTTTTGGATATTCGTTTAAGAATTTCTCCAACTTAGTGAATGCAGTGTTGGTGAAATTTCTTTCAAAACCACCTATACGTCCCATATTCGTTGTCAATCTAGATCCGCAGATCTCTTCATAGATTTCATAAATCAATTCTCTATACTGCATCACATATAAAAAGCCAGTGTAAGCACCAGTATCTACACCAACAATAGAATTACAAATTAAGTGATCCGAAATACGCGCTAATTCCATAATAATCACACGTAAATAATCGACACGTTTTGGTGTTTCAATTTTCAAGAATTTTTCACAGGTAATATGCCATCCCATATTGTTGATAGGGCTACTACAGTAATTCAAACGATCGGTGATCGTTGTAATTTGATACAAGGGTCTTCTTTCTGCCAATTTCTCAAATGCACGATGGATATAGCCAACTGTTTGCTCAGATGAAACAACGCGTTCTCCGTCCACTTCCATGATATTTTGGAATACACCATGCGTGGCAGGATGTGTAGGTCCAATATTTAAAGTGGTCGTGGTTTTTTCGATTGAGCCCTCTGGTAATGTAATGTGATTGTGTTCCATTGTATATTTAGTTATACCTTGATTTTATAATTAATTATCCTCTACCAAACATTTCGTCATCCTTGTCAATTCTAGTTTGATCCTCTAATGGAAATTCTTTTCTTAAAGGAAAATAATCCATCTCATCTACATTCAAAATACGTTTCAAATTAGGATGACCTACAAAGTTGATTCCAAAAAAATCGTAGGTCTCACGCTCCATCCAATTAGCGGATTCAAATAATTTAGTGGCCGTATACACATCTGTATTTTCCAATGAAGTACTTACAGAATAACGTACTCTGATATTCTCTTTTAAATTATGTAGATGATACACCACCACTAATTCTGCTCCTTTTTGATTAGGATAGTTGACTGCACAGATATCTGTTAAAAATATAAATTCTAAACTTGGCTCATCATATAAAAATTGTAACACTTTCAAATTAATTTCCTTTGGAGATTCAAAAGAAAGCATGCCATAACTAGTTGCAAATTGCGACACTTGATCGCCAAATTTTGCAATTAATTTTTCTTGTACCATTTCGTTACTTAACGACATATTGTAAGAATTAAGTGTTGGCTATTGAATGCCATAACTATTTAATAATGCTTTGTATTGTTCGCTATTTCTACGGCGAATGCTTTCTTGTCCAACCAGGTCTTGTATTTTCATGAAGCCATCAATAATCGCTTCTGGTCTTGGAGGACAGCCTGGTACATACACGTCAACAGGAATCACTTGATCAATTCCTTGCAATACACTATAAGTATCAAAAATACCACCACTAGAAGCACAAGCCCCCACTGCAATCACCCAACGTGGCTCTGCCATTTGGATATACACTTGTCTTAACACTGGTGCCATTTTTTTTGCGATAGTGCCCATCACCATTAATAAATCACATTGACGTGGAGAGAAGCCTACACGCTCCGAACCAAAACGAGATAAGTCATAGTGCGATGCCATTGTTGCCATGAATTCAATACCACAACATGATGTT
>JBILAW010000153.1:0-3231 GCA_044354025.1 Sediminibacterium sp. | reverse complement strand
AAAACTCCAAGAAAATAAAAGGTAAGTGATTGATTTTTAAAGAAGTGGCTCCGACCAGAATCGAACTGGTATCAAATGTTTAGGAAACATCTATTTAATGATTGTCCCTTTTTTGTTTTGTAAATTACTGATTAGTAGTATTATACGATTTATAAACAAGGTTTTTATTTTTGGTTTTTAAGGTGAAATGCGGTCGAACTGCAAGGTCAACTGCAAGGTGCATAAAAATAAAAAGCGACGCCTTATGCGTTATGTTTCACTTTTGTGTAAAGTGAAACTTGGGTGATTGAAGAATATAAACAAAAAAAGCCACACCTTTTAGGAGCGTGGCTTTTTTGATATTCTACTTGAGTGTTTTGAATTACATCTTCACAATCCTTTGTGCAATCTCTCCAATCTTAATCACATAAACACCTTTATTAAGTTCCGATAAATCTACCGTTCCTTTTTCGGTAATGTTTTTTGTGATGACTAATTTTCCTTGTACATCAAAAATTTGAATGGTGTTATTTTCGTTTTTATTTAACCCTTCAATATTGATGATGTTATTAGTTGGGTTGGGGTAAATTTTAATGTTTGAGTTTTTGATATCGTTGATACCAGTAACCACATTTAATTGATAGTTTCTTGCAGCGGTATTTTCTACTAACTCCATATTTAAAGTTTGACTTCCTAACCCTGTATATGGAATTCTTAAGATTACTGTTCCGTTTATAGGAGCTTCAGAAAATGCGACACCAATTTTATATGTATTAGCCTGCTTATTAAATGCCGACAATGCATTTGTATTATGTACATACGTTGGTGTTCCTAAATCAGACAAGTGGTCTAAGAAAGTAATATTTAATCCGCCCATATCTTCAAATGAACGAACAACCAATTCGTTGTTTTCTAAGTTTACGGTAACATAGCCAGGAGCAGATACCATTCCACGTTTAGGGAATTTTGTAATTATACCTACAGAATATTTTAATATCAATGAAGCATCATTTGCATCTACTGCGACTGCACTATCTACGCTTGCAACTTTTATTCTCCAAGGTTCCCAAGGTAACGGGTCAATTGTTGGAAGTGGGTCTATTCCTATTGAGTATTTTAATACTACTGATGCATCGTAAGATTGTATAATCTTATTCATATCTACATCGCCAAAAATAAATTTATTGACGACTGATTTTGAATAACGATTTTTTACGGTATCTGTATTAAAGATTGCATTTGCAATACTGACAGTTGTTTTGCCTGAATCAATAGGTGTGAAAAATAAATTTAACAAAGGAAGTGTAGCAGATGAAATGCTGCTGCTACTAGCCCATCCAATAATAACTTGACCAGTTGTTGCACTATTTACAATGACACTTCCATTAGCACTTGCAGTATTAGTTTTAGTTACACTATCAAATTTCAATTTACTTGCATCGTAATTTAATTTGATATCGTAAGCACTGATATTTTTTGAAGTGATGTTGTTTGATTTTAAACTAAGTTTTACTTGAGAAGGAAAAGCAAGTGTATCTGTTTGTTTATTTATTACCCATAATGAATCACTTGCTGCAGCTGTTTGAGTGTTATACAGTGCCGTGATTTCTGATTGAGTTAGGGCGCGATTCCAGATACCGATGTCATCCAATAATCCACCGAAATAATCCCCATATGTACTAAAATCAGTATTTCTGCGTCCTATAAATATTGAAGTTCCATTTCCTGTTGTGTTATTTGGGGTTCCAATAAAACTAGTATTCAAGCTTCCATCAATATAAATTTTAATTTTAGAATTGTTTGGTTGGGTTGAATCAAAAACCACTGTAGCTTGGTGCCAAGTTGAATAAGGAGAAATAGGATTAGAATAGAAAGCACAGCAACCTGTATAATTTCCAGAATTAATCACACCATTGTAATAACCTGAAGCAAGTCCTGTGTTTGCTCCAACTGCTCCATTATTATTAGCACCATGGCCCCATATAGCTCCACTTTCTGTTGATGTTGTATTAAACCAGTATGAAATTGAAAGTGCGGACTTCCCATTAATTTGAGACAGTATATTATTATTTATTTCTATATAATCATTTACACCATCTAAACTATATGCAGCATTAAGAGTGCCGAATCTATCTGTTGAATTTGTAACGCCACCCAAAGCGGTTCCATTGTTTCCATTTCCGCTTGCATCATTCGCATTTCCGTTAAAAGGATAATAAGCAACTAATCCAGCAGTTGGAATATTACTAGGTAATACTGAAGTTGGAGCTTGATTATATAAAGCGGTAACTTCTGATTGTGTTAGATTTCTGCTCCAAACAGCAATATCATCTAAGTACATATTGTAATAATTTGCACCGAAACATTCTTTACCTAGCTGAAAACGAAATGATGAATCTACACAATTAAACCCCGAATGTGTTTGAGTGGAAACTAAAGTACCATCATAAAATACAGAATAGTTGCTTATATCAATGCTTACCACTATGTGATGCCAGCCTGCATCTAGCCCTGCTGTGTTAAAAGTACCTATACCGCAACTACTTTGAATTGGACAACATCCTGTTGTAGCAATTAGCCCCACAGATTTTGTAGATGCTAATGTATTTGGTACAATTCCAATTCTGCAAGAAGTTGAATTTGCATAATTTATAATATATCTCCAGTTTGATGAAACATTTTTAAACCAAAACGAATATGATTGCTTTGGGCTAGTTGTGAATTGAGAAAACGAAGTTTGAGATTTCAAATAACTACCATTCCCAGAAAAATAAGCACTAGCATTTGCGGCTTGTGATTTATCATTGCCATAAGTTACATTATAATTAATTAAATTATACCCGTTACCGCTTGCATCATTTGCATTACCATTAAAAGGCCAATAACCTACTAATCCATTTGTTGGAACATAGCTTGGAACTTGTGCACTTGCGCTAATTGAAATCATCAGCAAACAAGAATATAAGATTAACTTTTTCATATTAAAAAATTTAAATGGTTGATTTTAAACTATTAATCAAAGTTAAGTCATTTTCTAATCAATTTACCATCCCACATCTGCCACCTCCCTTCAAATACTCCTAAGTCCCCGACAAAAACCCCAATCCGTTGCAATGCACTGCAATGTTTACTGCAAACCCGTAGTAAAAATTCCAAGAAAATAAAAGGTAAGTAATTGATTTTTAAAGAAGTGGCTCCGACCAGAATCGAACTGGTATCAAATGTTTAGGAAACATCTATTTAATGATTGTC